>NZ_JBSQBA010000005.1:0-70750 GCF_053851655.1 Mycoplasma sp. 327 | reverse complement strand
TGATTGATAAAGTTTTAAATTTGCGTTATAAATCAGCAACTTTAGTATTGGATCGCGGTTATTTTTCAAAAGACAATATTCAAAATATTGCTTCTGAAAACAATGACTTTATAATTATGACAAAAACTTATAACAAAAGATTAAGTAATTTATTAAATATCGATGAAGATTTCATTAAATCAAAAATGAAAAAATCAATTTAAACTTGTTTTAGTTATAAAAACAACTAAAAGTTTAAGTTAAAAATAAAAGTCACATCAAAAAATGATGCAACTTTTATGATCGGTGCAGATCAACAATACTATTTTCACATAAACAATAAAAGATATAAAGCTTTTGAATTAAATGAAAATGACATTCAAATGTATGAGAAAATAGCATATAGTAAAAAGCTTCCTCTTGAAATATCGGTGGTTAAAAAAATTGTGAAACATCAAGAAGCCGGATATTACTACAATCAAATGTTATCTAAAAAAACAGAAATTTTAGAATCTTTTGTTAAAACTGGTCTTATTTCACAAAGAGAAATAGATTTAATGCGATCAATTAATGAAGATTTAGAAAAAATAAGAAGAGATATAAATAAAATTGTAATTTTATAAATTATTCTATTCCTAGTAGAACTATTTTTTTTATATTTTTTTATTAGAAATTATGCAAAATGTATACTTAAACAAGTTCAAAATATTGGTCTCATTTTTCATGCTAATTAATGAATTTTGAGCCTCTTTTCTTTTTTTTTTTTTTTTTATCTAAAATATTAAATTAATGTAAAAAACTATACAAAAAATATTTTATTGAGGTGTTTATGAAAAAAACAAATAGAAGAAAAAAAGTTGTAGCCGGAATAATAACTGGTGTTTCAATTGGGGCAACAATTGGAACGGGCTATGTTCTTTTAAATGAAACAATAAAATGAAATCATACAATGGCAAAATTGCAAGCATTAATAAAAAAGATGAATGAGTGGAAAAAACAAAATGAAATTAATAAAAAAACATATACTCATGATCTTTATGCAACCTTTGAAAAAGAACTAAATGAGCTAGACCAATTATTAAATATAAAAGACATCAAAAAAGTAGATGAAATATTAACTAAATTACAATCATCTAAAATTAATTTCAAGAATTATAAAAGTCAATATGATAATCTTGAATTACTTAATGGTGAAGCGATTTCTGAAAAATCGTCATTTAGTGATCTTCTTGCAAACTATGAATCTAAGTACAATAATAAACCTTTTGCTACCAAATATATAGCTATTTACAATCAAGAAAAAACAAATTTGGAAAATCAATACAATAATGCAACCAATGAAGATGGACTTGCAAAAGTAAAAGCCAAAGCTATTGAATTAAAAAACAATCTCCAAGTGTTGTTTAACCTGACAGATGAAATTTTAAATGCAAAAAACATTGATTCAAAATTTCCTTCTGATATCAAAAATAAAGGTATATTTGAAAAAGCAATCAAAGAAGCTGAAAAAATTCTTAATAATCCAAATGCAACCCTTGAGGAAAGACAAAAAGCACTAAATTCTTTACATGAAAAAATTTCAGAATTCCAAAAAACTCTATCATTAGAAAAACAAAACCTAATAAAGCAAATTAATGACTTAGTAAAAGATGCCGAAAATTATAAGAACACAACCCTCGATTATGACAAATATAAAAATTTAGCCAAAAAATTAGACACTGAAATAACCAACATAAAAAACAAGATGAGCAAAGATAATGAAATTGCTACACTAAGAGATATTCTAGAAAAGGCTAAACCACTAAAAAGTGATGCACAACAAATTAAAGAAGCTATTGATGGTTTAATCCAAGAATTACCTTCTTCACAAAAATTATTAAAAGAAATCGAATCAGCTAGTGATTTATTTAGTTCTCAAAAAATTGAGGACGAATTAAAAGATGCAATAAATGTAGGTAATGAAGCTCTAAAAAAACTTGACAAAAATAGTATTACAGAAGCTTTGGCTAATCTAAACAACAAATCAGAACAAGCAAGTGATTTAATTGCAAAACAAAAAGACAAATTAATTAGTGAAATAACTGGCTTAATTGAAAAAGGACATCAACAATTAGATAAAATTAAATCTTCTGATGAATATGAAAATAATAGAGACCAAATTAGCGATGCCATTGAAAAAGCACAGCGAAGCAATAATACTAATACTTTGTTAGGCGATCTAGTTACAAATAAAAATATACTTGATAGTTTATTAACAAAAACTAAAAAGCAAGTTGCAAGAGATAATCTGACCAGAGAAATTGCCATCGCAAAACAAAATCTTAAATATACCAAAGAAAATAATATTATTAGTCCAACTAATGAATTTGAAAAATTCATACAAGATGCTGAAAAAACGCTAGAAACATTAGATAATGAGCAAAAATCCGTAGATGAAATTGAGGTTGAATATAACAACGGTGCTAAAACTTTAAAAGATAGCTACCTTCAAAAATCTAAGGAAGCATCTATAAGCGCACTAGTTGAAGCTAAAGAACTTAACACTGAACTAGAACAAGAAAAATTTAAGGACAAGGGAACTTATCATGTTTCTAAAAAGGATCTACAATCAAGAATAAATTCGGCCGAAGAAACAAATAGCAATGCTAACTCAAATAGTTACAATATTCTTGAAAAACTTAACGAGCTAAATAAAGCAATTAAAGAGGCTAAAAGATTCCGTGATGCTGATGAAAATGAACGCAAGAAAATAATTGAAGAAATTATCAAATTAAAAGAAGACATTATTAGCAAAAAGGATGAGCTAATTGGTGCTCAAAATGGGCTAAAAAATGAAAATTCTGAAAAATATAAGACATTAATCAAGGAATTAGACAAAGTTTTGGAAGATTATAATACTAACATTGAGCCAAATGTTAGCGATTTTGGTGTCGCACGATTAGACGATGTTAAAGTTAATCTAAAAAAAATAATTGATAAAATACCTAAAGAAAAAGAAGAAATCAATAAAAAATTTAGCGAATTAAATACTAAATTGGATGAATTAGTTAAAAAAGCAAATGACTTTGTATCGCAGATGCCAACTGATGAATATAATCCTGAAAAACAAGATCTAAAAGATTTAATAACCAAAACGCAAGATCCCACCAATAGGGATGCTATTGATGAATTAAAACAATTAGTTGAAGATTTTAAGGATAAAAATCGAAAAGCGGAAACAAAAATTATCCAAATTAATTCTAATAAAGATGAAGAAATCGAAAAAATTAATAACAAGATTGCTGAAATAACCGATTTTGCTAATGCAAATAAAGATGAATATCCTCAAATAACAACCCCATTATTAGAATCGCTAAAATTAGTCAAAGACAATAATTATCCAAGTTATAACAATACTATCCAAGAATTACAACAAAAATTATCTAATATCACAAGCGCACTAGATAATGCAAAACAACTGCTTTCAAATACACAAAATAAAGAACAGCTTTCATTATCAACCAACCAACTTGAAGCTATAAAAGATAGCATCAAAAGTAATGATGACGAAATGATGCAACTAAAGCACAACTTAGATGTTGAAATCCAAAAAGCACGTGAAATAATCGCAAAAGAACAAACGGATAAATATACTCAAGAAAAACAAACTATTGATAATCTAAAGCAAAGCGCAGAACAACAAATTATTGATTTTGAGCAAAAATTAACAGAAGCAAAAAGTAGATTTAACCAGGCTAAAGAAAGTGCTAATAGCGTTCTAGAACAAGCAAAAAGTGATCCTAATAGCGCTAACTATGCTGACATCATTACTAAAATCAAAGAAAAGATTAGTCAAAATGATGTTATTGATGAAAACGGTCCTTTAAAAAATATTGATGCTGCAACAGCTGAACTTAATGGTTTAGCAAGTTTTTATAATGCAGAAAAAGAAAAAGCTGATGCTATTACACAAGCTGCTCTTGACAAACTAAATCAAGAAATCGAAAATGCTGAACAAATTAAAAACACAATGGAGCAAGAACCAGATTTAGATACACAAAAAGCAGTGTTAGAAAAAGCAATTGAAGTTGCTAGAACTTCACATATGCAAAATACAAAGTTAACTAATAACGCTATAAAACAAGCTCAAGATACACTAAAGCAAGCAGAGGATGTAGCAAATGACGCCATCAATAAAGCAAATAAGCAAAAAGATGGTATCAGAACAAATATTGCTCAAAAAGAAGTTGAAATTCAAAATTATATTAACAATGTTTTAATAAAACCTGAATATGAAGCTATTAAAAATGATCTAGATGCCTTTTTAAAATCTTATGAGGCAAATGATAAAAATCTTCTAGGGCAAAAAACTAGACAGCAACTAGATGATTTATTAACGCAAATGAATATGCATCTTGATTCTGCTAAACAAAAGAAAGACGAAAAAGATGCAGAAATAAGAGCTAAAAATAAGCAAGCTCTAGCAGAAGCAAAAGAAGCATTAGCAAATGTTTCAAATTCAATAACAAGCAAAGATCCAAAAATGACTGCTTTAAGAGACGAACTTAACCAAGCAATCAGCGAATCAGAAGCAATTATTACAAATGAAGAATCAGATAAATACGTTAGTCAAAAAGAAAAACTAGAAAACCTAAGTAAAAAAGCAGAAACCACAAAAACAGATTTTGCTAAGGAATTACAAAAAACCAAAGAAGCTCATGCGCAAAAAATTCTTGACGTAAGAAATAAAATCTCACAGCTTCAAGCAGATGAAAATGCCGCTAACTTAAATGACGTCATTCAAAAACTTCAGCAAGCAATCACAAATAATCAAATAACTGATGACAACCAACCACTTGCAGATATAAATCACAAAAAGGACACATTGCAAAAAGCAATAGAAACAGCAGAAAATGAAAAAATTATAGCTAACAAAGAAACTGAGGCAGCACTAGATAATTTAGGTAAAACCATAAATGAAGCCAATTCTCTTGCAAGTTCAATGCAATCAGAACCATTGCTAAATGATGCAAAAAATAAATTAGAGCAAACAATAGAAGAAGCAACAGCTAAGAAAAATCACGGTCCTAAAAAACTAACTAATGCCGAAATCAATAATGCTAACAAAAAACTAAGTCAAGCAAAGCAAGAAGCAGAAAATACAATAAATAGTATAAATAAGCAAAAGAGTGAAATAAGAACCCAGATTAATCAAAAAGCAAAGGATATTAAAGATTATGCAGACACTTTAACTAAGAGCGAATATAAGGACATAAAGGATAAACTCACCAAAGCTGTAAGCGATTTTGAAACACAAAACAAAAAAGAGCTAAACAACAAAACCAAGCAACAACTAGATGAAATTTTGAATGATTTAAGTTCAAAATTAACCGAAGCCAAAGCAGAACAAGCTAAAAAAGATGGTGACATTAAGGAATTTAATAAACAACAATTATTAAATTCAAAGGATGCATTAAATAATTTTTCAAGTACAATAACAAGTAACGATTCTGAAATGATCAAATTAAAGGAAGATATTAAAAAGGCTATAGATGAAACAGATAAAATTATAAAAAGTAGTCAATCAGAAAAGTATGAGGAACAAAAGAAAAAACTTGATAATCTAAAAATAACGGCTGAACAGCAAAAGAAACAATTTGATGCAAAAATTCAAGAAGCAAAATCAGAACACGATAAAAAAATAAGGGAAGCTAATGATAAACTAACTGATCTAAGAAATGATGTAAACTCTAATAACTTAACAGAAGTTATTACCAAACTTCAAGAAGAAATCAGCAATAACCAAAGCTCTAGCATTACTGATTCAATTCAAAGCATTAATAGCAAAAAGGAAGCATTACAACATGCTATCCAAATAGCTGAAGCAGAGAAAGCTGAGGTAGACAAAAAAATTAACAAGGATCTTGATGATTTTGAAAAAACATTAGAAAAAGCCAATGCAACAAAAAACGCAATGAATAATGAGCCTGAATTAAATAATCAAAAACAAACGCTTGAACAAGCGATAAATAATGCAAATAACATTAAAAATGCGCATAAAAAAGCTCTAGATTCTCAAATAAAAGAAGCTAATAAAATCCTTGCAGAAGCTGAAAGGGTTGCAAAAGCTGCCCTTGATAATATCAATAACCAAAAATCCGAATTAATAAAGCAGATTCAAATCAAAGCTGACGAAATTCAACAATATAAAAATCAAAATTTATCTAACGATAGTGCTTATGGCCAAATCAAAAATGAACTAGAAACAATCCTAAATAACTACAACAATAACGATAAGACAAATATTAATTCTAAAACTAAACACGACCTAGAACAGATCAAATCTAAACTTGATGCAGCCCTAGAAAAGGCAAAAAGAAATAAAGCGCAAAAAGATGCAGAAATTGCTGAGACAAATAAGAGACAACTTACAAAAGCTAAAAACGATCTGCAGGGTGTTGCAAATCGTATCATAACACGTGACCCTGAAATGACTAAGTTAAAAGAAAAACTTAACTCTGCCATTTCTGAGGCTATAAATGTACTCAACAGAGAAGAACACGAAAAATTTATTGAACAAAAAAATAAATTAAATAATTTAAAAAATGAAGCAAACAGTGCAATAACTAATTTTAATAACAGACTTCATACCGAGCAAGACCTGCATAAGAAAAAGCTTAGAGATGCACAAGCAAAATTAGATTCATTAAAACAAGATTCAAACCACGCAAATTTAGCTACCATAATTAATCAATTGCAACAAATAATTAATACAAATAAATCCATAAAAAATACTGACCCAATTGAAAGCATTTCAGATAAGGCTAGTGCCTTAGAACAAGCAACAACAAACGCTGAAACGCAAAGAGCAGCTGCAAATCAAAAAACCGATGCCGAGATTGCAAAATTAGAAATGATACTTGAAAAAGCAAATGCTACAAAAGCAGAAATGGCTAAGGAACCAGCATTAAGCGATTCAACAACAGCTCTCTCAAATGCTATTAATTTAGCCCAACCAGCAGCCAATAAAACAGCCAAGCTAACTGATGCCCAAATTACCGATGCTAATAGAAGATTAACGGCGGCTGAGGATGTTGCCAAAAAAGCTCTTGATGCTATTAATAAACAAAAAGAAACACTAAGAGCGCAAACTCAACAAAAAGCAGATGCAATTAAAGATTATATAAATTCAATCTTAAATAAAAATGAATACAAAAAAATTAAGCAAGAATTGCAAAAGATTCTTGATACATACAATTCACAAAATAAGCCTAATTTATTAACTAAAACAAAAGCACAATTAGAGGAAATATCTAAAAATTTAGAAGATCAGTTAAATAAGGCTAAACAAAAGAAAGAAAAGCAAGATAGTGATACAAGCATTGCTAATAAGAAAAAAGAAATTAATGAATTAATTGATAAAATTCCTTATCCAGATCCTAAATCTCGTGAAGCAACCCAAGCTAAAAATGCTCTAAAAAATACTGTTAATCAATTAAATAATATCCAAAGTTTAGATCAAAAACAAACTGAGATAACTAAGTTTAGCAGCCATATGCAAACAAAGAAAAATCAGTTAAGTGCTAATGACGGAAATCTAAAATATTCAGAAAATAATGCACAAGCAGTTCAAAAAATAAAACAAAAGCTAAATTCAGCACAAAATATAAATCAAGCTAATAACGCCCTACCAGATGGTTGAGCTAATAAGATTGAAACATACAAAAATGTAATTAATAGTTCATTTAATGATGGACCAGATAAGAACAATTTAATAACAAGATTAAACCAAACTGTTCCTACAACAATAACTGGCAATGACATTTATAATGAAAATCATTTAAAAAATGAAATAATACAAAACTATAAACGTCTTGCAAAAGACAAGATTGGCACTTTAAGCAATATTCCTCAAAATAATAAAAATAATATAAAGAGTAATATCGATAACATACAAGTTCCTAGTGATCATACAAATTTATCTAAAACCATCAATGACATTAAGTCGCTTGTTACAAATGCTACAAGACAAAACTTCAACTTATTTATTAATAAATTAGCATATCCAGAAGATACATCGCAATTAAGAACTGATTCGCTAAATACAAAAGAAAAAATTAAGCAGGCTCTAACATCTAAAATTGATTATTCAAACAAAAATTCTGTAGAAACAACTCTAAATATACTAAAAACAAATATTGATGCATTAAAAAAAGAAATAGATAAAATTAAACCAGAAGCAAAGAAAAATGAATTCTTAACAGAATTTTCTAAGGCTGATCATACTAAAATTTCAACATTATTACAAAAGGTTAGAAAATATAAACAGGATTATAAAAACAAAAAACGTTTAGCTCAAGAAGTTATTTCGCAAATTACTGATCAAAATAAAAAGAAAAAACTGCAAGAAAAATTAGATAACCCAACAAATAGTATCGAAAACTTTGATGCTATTAAAACTGAAGCAGAAAATCAAAAAGAAAAAGAAATTAAGCAAAAGTCTAAGGAACTTCAAAGATCTAAAGATGAAGCAAAGAAAATTGTCGACGAAATTAACTTTCCTAGTGGAAACAAATCTCACGCAAATGAAACTTTGAAACACCAAATTGATCAAGCACAATCAATTGATGAAATTAATAGATTAAATGAAAATAATAAGAAGATAAAAGATGCTGTTAAGAGGGCACTTGAAGCTATTGATAAATTAACAGATAATAATGAAAAAGAAAATTTAAAAAGGGAGCTTGATAGCACCATAAGCATCGATGGCCAAAATAGTGGTATTAAACATATTACCGGTAAGGCTATCATGAAACACCGTGAAGCATTAGAAAAGAAAAAAGGTAATATTCAAAAAGAAATAGAAAAGCAAAAAAATTCGGCAGATAAAAAAGATTTAATAAACCAACTAAAACATATCGAGAGCGAAAAAGACCTTGATATGGTTAAGCAACAACTTAACTTAATTAAGGAAAAAGATAAACTAAAAGATGAAGTTTCAAAACTTGTGTTATTTGATTTATCAAAGCACCCAAATAAAAACGGCCAAACCGGCAGAGGAGGTTTGAACAGCTCACAGTTATCAATGCTTAACAAAAGAATTTCTGATGCAACAACCGACCACGAACTGCAAACTATTAAGGTAGATATAGAAAGACAGAAACAAGCCGAGCTTAATGATTTAAAATTACAGCGAGCTAACGGTGGTTTTGAAACAAACCTTTATACAGGAGAATCAACCTTTAATGATTATAGTGAAATGAAGAAATCATTATTCTCTATTATTTCGAATATAAAAATAATAAAAGGACTACAAAATTCCGGCGCACAACAGCAATTCTTTAATAATGGAACACAATTGCAAAATAAAATACTTTACCAAACAAATACATTAGAAGAATATAAAAGAGTTAAACAGGAAGTTGAAAATTTTACTAAACGTTGAGAAGATGATAGCAAAACTAAGAATTGAACATTCTTCTTTATTGAAAGAGTTGAAAAACATTCTACACAAAGCCCGCCTGAAGCCGGTCCATTCCCAGTAAATGTTGCGAGCGAACATATTAATCATATTAAATCAATATTTGCAAAACAAGAAACAACACGTGAACAAGCCATAAAAGCAGAAAATGATTATTTAAAACATATATTCTTTAATGCAAGAAGATTAAAGAAGCTTGATTATGACTATCTACAATTTATTAAAGACTTAAAATTAAATCCATTCTTGGATGAAAATGAAAAATCAAGACTTGATGCGCAATTTGACAAATTTAAGAAAGCTCCTGATATAAACAGCAAAGCAATAGTAGCTCTTGATATTGATCCTAGCTTGATTGGAAAAAGAACTAATACAAGGGATTTCTGAAGATCAAGTTCACAAATTGATTTTGTTGAATATTGAGTTTCGATGGTTGCTGAAGCATCAGAAAATGTAATTAGTCAAGAAAACAAATATATATGAATTGATAAAATTGCTCTAACTATTGATGAAAGAAAAGAAGTTGCTAAAAAACTATGGAATGAGTTTAAAGCAAAATATAAGGATACGCTACTAAAAGACGTTCTATTAGATAAAGACGGGTTTCCTCAAAGACATGCACCGTTCTTTGAATAAAATATTTTATTGCAACATTAATTAATGATTTTCATAAATTAATAACTTAAACTTTTAACATTTTTTATAACTAAACAATAAAATAAAGGGAAAATGCTGATTTATTAAAAGAATCAGCATTTTTTACTTTTTTTGACCTCGAATATATAATAATTTAGTTATAAATAAACTAAAGAAAAATGAGGTAAAAATGATACTAAAAGGCCAAAGAGTTAAAATGCCTAAAAATGTCAAAATCATTAGAAAAGATGATAATAAATATGTATATTATTAGAAGATGATAAAAAAATATCATTCGTTGCTTATACCAGGCAATATTTGGCAATGACTAAAATTTTAAAAGATTTGTATATAGATGAACAATTCCCGTGTTTCCCACTTTAAGCATAAAAAAATAAATATTCCATTTTTATGGAGTTTATTAAGTTAAAATAAAAGAATTTTTTCAGTAGTGTAGAAAATTTTGTGTAAATTAATCACTAGCCTACCTTTTAGTAAGAGATTTGAGTATAGCAATTACACAAATCTAAATTTATTATGCAAAAACAACCAAACAACATGACAAAATTTGATAAATTTTCTTCCAAATATGTTGTTGGGATATTTTAATTATTTAATCTTCTTTTTCAAAAATAATTTGTAACTGATTAAAAACAGGCCCTCAATTAGGGATAAGGTACCAAAAATAATAAATTAAAAAGTCCTTTTGGACTTTTTAATTTATTGATTCCAAGTCATAAATGGCTTTTTCAATATTAATCCCAATAATATTATGGACATAATGATAAACTGATGATTCTTTGTTTAAAAAAGCATCATTTGCGGTTTTTATTTTAATGAAATAATTTTCATGAAGCTGAATATTTGCATTAACGTCACATTTATATACTGTTTCTAATAGATATTTAAATTCTTTCTCAGCAATTTCTTGGTCGCAAAAAACATAAAATGGTCAAAAATTATTTTCTTTATATTTAAACGTAATTAATGTTCCGCCTTTTCCATCATTGTTTATTATTTCACGAATTTTTTTTAACTGTTTTAATTTAAAATAAGAAATTTTTTTATTGGCAGTGATATTTTTAATAAAAACAGCATCTTTATTAAACTGACTATAAAACAATTCATAAGAACAAATGAAATATAAACTTTCCTCAAAGTAGAAATTATATTGAGTTTCTTCATTGCTTATGTATGATTCATAATCAATAGAATTATAAAACGGAGATCTTGCAATTTTTTTATAAATAACAAAATCACCTAAATCAAGAATTGGTAATATATCATAATCTTCTTGATTTTTTATAGGACTTAATAAACGTGTGCAAATCATTTCTTTCTCCTTAAAATAAAAACCACAAGACACTGCACTTCTCGATATGGCTGCTATATCTCTATCCTGACCAATTTACAAGGTTACCGTTCTCATGGCTTTATTATTATACTATATTTGCAAGCATTTTATTATATTAAATTAATCCAAAAAAACACTTTGAATAAACTGCTTTATTTGCAACATTAACAAATGTCCTAAAATAAATTATAAAATGCGCCGAAGCGCAAATTTTAACGTCTGTTGTAATATTCAACAATTAATGATTCATCAATTTCTTTTGCAAACTCATTTCTTTCTGGCATTCTTGTATATGTAAACTTATTCCCATCACGAGTTAATCATGCAGCGGTTGTCATAACTTCAAGAGCGTCTTTAACATTTGCATTATTTTCTAATGAAGATTTAAGTTCGATTACAGAACCTGGTTTAATAATCATTGAAGGTATGTTTGCCTTATGTCCATCAACAACTACGTGATTATGGTTTACAAATTGTCTAGCCTGAGCTCTAGTACGAGCAAATCCTGCTCTAAATACTAGGTTGTCTAGTCTAGATTCGACTAGTTGCAATAAATTAATACCTGTAACACCATCTTTTCTAGCGGCAATAGTAAATAGATTTTTGAATTGTCTTTCATTTAAACCATACATAAATCTAACTTTTTGCTTTTCATACATATGCAATTGGTAATCAGAAGGTTTTGATCTTTTGGCACCATGTTGACCAGGTGCAGTCATTCTCTTCTTACCCTTTGTGAATTCTTTATTATTTTCTAGAAGCGATGTTCCATATCTTCTAGATTTTTTAAAAATTGATCCTAAGAATCTTGACATATTTTTTTTCCTTTCAATATGCAAAGACAATTAAATAATTCTTAATTTATATTTTTTTCTCTAATGATTTCGGTTAAACAGCTTCCTTACTATCAAATTTATAAAACAAAGAAAAAACTTTTAAATAATATTATTTATGCTGTTGTCAATGCTTTACAATTATACCTTATTTTTATTGCCAATAACTAATTATTTTCGCAAGAAATATTTATTCAGCCAAATTAATCAATGGTTTATCATATTTAATTGTAAATTTATACATAAACTTCTTGATTTTTTTTGCAATATTACCTCTAGTATTATTTTTTTCTTGAATCACAAAAATTAATTTTTCGTATTTAGCGTCATATTTAATAGCCATTCATTCTCTTTGCTCAAAATTAAACTTTGCGACATACTTTGTATCACTATCCTTAAAATTTTTTCTAACATCTTCAATTGTGCTAACTTTTAATTGTGCAATTGAATCCTGCATATATAATTTAGTCTCAAAGTCAACAACATTTGATGGATGACAATCATAAACAAATTCACTAATAATCAATTTATTTGATAGGTCCAAATTTTGGTCACATATATCATCATATCTCATTTCTTGAGTTTGATAATAATTTAACATATCGACTAAAATATTAAAAAATAAAAATGCATCATACTTGATTTTTTTATCATTACTAAAATAAACCTGATAATCTTCATTAAAAAACATAAAATCAGGTTTTTCTATATTTTTTGAATCAAATTTTCAACTAAAACCAAGATTAATTTTATATTTATTAGCTATGTTTGTAATATTCTCCTTCTTACAAAGATTTGATGTAGCAATGCTTTTTAGATTTTTAAAGTCATTGTTTGTATTTGTATAATTATTAGTAAAGGATAAATAATTTATCACAAGGTCAGAGATATCAACCAAATCATATTGAATAAAATATTTTTGTTTATTATTTCTTCTATATAAATAGACCTTTTCATAGTCAAACGAAAATTTAAAAATATAATCGACATTTTTAAGTAATGCAAGTTTAAAAATTGAAAATTTCAAATAATTAGGCTTATCAAGCTTAAATGTATCTTTTAAAACTGTATAAGCAATATCATTTTTTCCAAGAATTTTCTTAACAAATGAATCTTGTAGTGCGCTGGAAATTACACCTATTTTGAGAATATGATTAGCGTTTTTAGTAAAGTTTTTACTTAAAAGAAAATCAGTGTATTCCTTTAATATTTTCCTAAAATTTAAATTACGCATTTGCGTATTGCTATCCTTAACTAAGTCTATTGATACTTTTGTATATTCGTCTAGAATATATTCAATTATTTTATGATTTAATGGTTCATTATTCTTACCATATAACGAAATAGCAAAATTATTATTATCATATTTATGAAGATATATGATAACCACAAAAGCTTCGCTAACACTGTTTGTAAATGAACAAAATGCTCTACTAACAGGTTCATTTTTCTCATAACCATATGAGTCTATATGATCACCATTGATTTTATCAATTAATTCATTTTCAAAAAAAGCTAAAAATTTATGGCTGCCATCATTTGCAATTAAAATTGATTTTTTATCCTTGCTAACATTAGATAAAACATTCTTAATAGCAAATCCTAATAATTTAATAGTAACCTCATTAAAGTTATCATATCCTGCCTTAATTTTAGCAATAATGTGATTGTTTCTACTAACGAAATTACTATTTATTTTATTGTTTGTAGATTCATAGAAATTAGGAAATAATTTCAGCTTCATATTTTTTATCCTTTATTTTATAAGTTCTTCTAGCTTAACAAGAAATTCATCTATTGCTTGTTTTGGTGATATATCCCTTCTTATTTTTTCAATAAGGTTATTCTCAACTAATATTTTAATATATTCCCTAAATTTAGATTCTTTTATATCGATGAGATCACTAAAGGGGATCAGGTCATTATCAAAGATATTTTTTAAAACTAAATCATTCGCAGTATTTGAATAGTTGTGTTTTTTTATCTCATTTTTAAAATTTTTTGTAGGAAAAATATAATCAAGTTGATAGCTCAAATATTCAATTGGCGTTAAATAAAGAGGCCTCCCATCAATAATTTGCTCATGCCTATTATTTTGATTATACATTCAATCTAAAAAAAGATTTATGACCTCATTTTTCGCGCCTACAGCCGATTTGATTGCAGAGAGAAATAAACCTTGGATAAAAAATGAGCCTTTTTTATCTTCTTTAGTTTTACGATGAGGCACATCTAAAATCAAAAAATCATCCTGATGATTTAAGAAATATTTTAGATTATACTTATATGCTCTAGTTGTTATGAACGTAAAAAGTTGGTCTTGTAGCCCTTCAATAGTTATTTTTTTTGTAACATCAATATCAATTTTTTTTGATTTTAGGGCAGTATAGAAGTTCATAAGAGTTTCTCTAAATTCCTCATACTCATTTCTATTTATTTTAAAAATATTGGCATAATCTATTTTAAAATCTTGATTGTATTTAAGAAAATAATTATTAAAGTCAGATCCAGCTTTTTTAAATAAGGTCTCAAAAATATAATTTTCGATATGCTTAACAAATAAAATACTTGTATTATCCTCATTAATTTCCATTTTTTTTATAAGATCAACAAACTCATTAAACATATCATCATAGCAAAGTATTTTATTACTTAAATAATTAATTAATTCCTCATTTTTTTTATCTGCACTAGTTGGTATGAAACTTCTTATTATATTAATAATTTTAAAATTTTTAAATCTAGCTAAAAAAGACTCTGATGATTCTTTGATTTTGTCATAAATTGAATAAAAATAATTAATTAATAATCTTTTATTGACAATAAGCATCTCTGAACTAATGCCAACAGGTAGGCTAAAAATTTCATTTTGATTATCAAAACCAAGACGATTATTATAATCTAAAATCTTTTTCTCAATATTGCTCTTTTTTGCAATATCGGTTAGTTCAACTAATCGGTTATTATAATGAATAGCCGAAACAATAGAAGGGTAGGAAAGAATTAAGGAAGGTGTTCTACTATCTTTGATATTTAGCTCTAAAATAACTTTATTATTAATGTTTTTTTTGTCAAATGAGTTGCGAATTCTAATCTTGTGATTGGCATATTTTGAATCAAGGGTATCATTGAATTTATTAACTAACTCTACAATAGTGGCAAATGCTTTCTTTTCATGGGTTTCTACAAACGGAACCATTAAATTAACATTATCATCTTCGCTGACTTGACAAGAATTACAAAAAGCCACGCTGAGTGGCAAAAAAATCGTAGGAATAATTTTAAAAATTGTTTTCTTTGACATACTTATTATTTGATAATACGTGAGGAAATAACTCTTGCCGCAATAGTGCCGTCATTAGTTGCAGTTGTAATTTGTCTGATATCCTTAGCTACAACATCACCAACGGCAAAGATATTTTTGGATTGTGTCTCCATATTTTTATCAACTATTATAAAACCACGCTCATCTAACATTTCTTTGTTAGAAATAAACGATGTCGCAGCCTTAAAACCAATATAAGGAAAAACCGCCTTAATATTCATTTCTTGAATATTTCCATCAATTTTGACAATAATACTTTCTAATTTATCTTCACCTTGAAGTTTTAATATTTCAGAGTTATAATGAATATAAATATTTGCATGCTTTTTTGCATCGTTAATAATTTTTGCTTCAGCTCTAACTATGTCTCTTACAAAAATGTGCACCTCTGATGCGGTTGCTGCTAAAAAAGTCGATTCTTCAAATGCTGAGTTTCCACCACCAATAATTGCACATGGTTCATTTTTATATAAGGCGCCATCACATACAGCACAATAAGAAACTCCACGTCCCCTAAATTTTTCAATATTTTCAATTGATATTGGTACTAAATTAGTCATTCCACTAGCAATAACAACAACTTGTGCATAATACTCATCACCGTTTTCTAAAATAACTAATTTTTCATTATCGCTAATGTTCCTAATTTCTACAACTTTTCCATAAATATATTTGGCTCCATTTTTTCTTGCTTGATTTAACATACTTGTTGCTAATTCAAAACCACTTATAAAATCAAAACCAGGATAGTTTTCAATCTTAGATTGTTGAGCGATTTTACCGCCGGGAACAGATGATTCAATAAAAGCTACATTATACTCATTTCTAGATAAATATAAAGCTGCTGTTAAACCAGCTGGACCTGCACCAATAATTAAAACATCAAATACTTTTTTCATTTTTCTCCTTTTTTAAAAAAATAAACATTAGTTTTTTAGGCTAACGTTATTTTTTGATCCTCTGCTTCTTTACGACTTATTAGATCTCTTCTTAATAGACCTTTGTTGTCATTTTTAGGTTCATAAACAATAAAGTAGAATATTTTATGAGTTCATTCTTTCTTATATTTATACACCTTATAAACATTAAAGTTTAGCTTAATTACAAATTCAAATAGAATTAATAAAACCGTACCAACGACCATATATAAAGCTGAAATTACCTTATAGATACCATAATTATCTTGACGTAATGGTTCCATTCCAAAACGTAGAATTCCATAAAAAATAATATATAATGCCCCAGTAGTTCCGGGTCTTAATCAGTTGTAATTGTTTAAAATTCAAACAAGCAAGATATAAGCAAATAAGTTAGCAATTGATTCATATAGGAATAATGGAAGACGATAGTGTCCATTAATAAACATATGGTCTCTAATCAACTTAGGTAATATCTTAAATGCAAACGATGTTTCAGACATAATTTGTCCATAAACTTCATGATTAGCAAAGTTTCCTCAACGACCGATAGCTTGACCAATGAAAACAGCAGGTAAAATAATAGAAAATGCTTTTCTTAAATTTATCCTCTTTGGATTTTTTGAAAATACAATGTATAATACACAACAAATTGTAGCAGTAATAACCCCACCATGAATAGATAAACCTCCTTGCCATACATAAAATATTGTATATCAAGGCCCATTTGGTCATCCTCTATGTTCAATTAGTTGTTGAACGACAAAGATAAATCTCGCACCAACAATAGCGGTAGGCAAAGCAATAAAAATCAGAATTGCTAATTGCTCAAAGGAATATTTTTCTCTTCTTCAGAAATAAGCAACTGTCAGTATTGCACATATCATACCTAACATTAAAGTTAAAGAATATACGTGAAAAGGGCCAACTTGAAGACTAACGCCTGCATAATCCTTCATACTTTCTCCCTTCATAATAAAAAATAATAAAGAATTACTTATATATAATTTATATAAAATTATATTTTAATTTAATAAATTTTTATGATGATTTTAATATCTTACTTAAATACTGACCAGTATATGAGTAGCTAACATCAGCAACTTGTTCAGGTGTTCCAGTTGCAACGATATTGCCTCCATACTTACCTCCATCAGGGCCCAAATCAATAATATAGTCGGCACTCTTAATTACATCGAGGTTATGTTCAATAACTATAACTGTATCGCCATTATCGACAATTCTATTCAAAACATTCAATAAATTTTGTACGTCATAAGAATGAAGGCCAGTTGTTGGTTCATCTAAAATATATAACGATTTACCAGTAGGTTTCTTTTGCAAATAAGTTGCTAATTTAACTCGTTGTGCTTCGCCACCAGATAATGTTGTTGCATTTTGTCCAAGTTTTATGTATCCTAAACCCACATCAATTAATGTTTGCAATTGATCTCTAATTTTAGATTTTTGAATAAAGAATGTATATGCCTTTTCGATAGTCATATTTAGCACATCATTTATTGACTTTCCATGATATTTTACTTCAAGAGTTTCATAATTATATCTTTGGCCATCACAGTGATCACATGTCACATATACATCGGGTAAAAAATGCATTTCAATTTTAATAACTCCATCACCCTCACATTTATCGCATCTACCTCCGGGTATATTAAATGAAAATCTTGATTTAGTAAATCCTCTAATTTTTGATTCTTCTAAATTAGCAAATATTTCTCTAATATCATCAAATACACCAGTATATGTAGCAGGATTAGATCTTGGTGTTCTCCCAATTGCACTTTGGTCAATTTTAATTAACTTATCGACTTCTAAAAATCCATTAATTTTTTCGTTTTTAACAAGGCTATAATAAGTCTTTCTATTCAACGCATTTTCCAATTCCTTAACCAATTCTTGATTAATTAAGGAAGATTTACCAGACCCAGAAACACCAGTAATTGCAATAAATTTACCTAACGGAAATTTTAGCGTTATATTTTTTAGATTATTAGCAGTAGCTTTTTTTAATGTTAATACTTTACCATTACCAGAACGCCTTGATTTTGGCACCTTAATTTCAAGTTTTTTTGCAAGATATTGGCCAGTAATACTCTCATTTGTACTCATTATTTTTTGAATATTGCCACTAGCAACAATTTCTCCACCGTATTCACCGGCTTTTGGACCAATATCAACTATAAAATCAGCATGTCTTATTGTATCTTCGTCATGTTCAACAACAATCAAGGAATTACCTAAATTAACCATTTTTCGCAATGAATTCAGTAATTTTTCATTATCTTTTTGGTGCAAACCAATTGAGGGTTCATCCAAAACATATAAGACACCTGTTAAATTAGCACCAATCTGTGTTGCTAACCTAATTCTTTGAGCTTCACCGCCAGAAAGCGTTTCTGCTTTTCTATTTAGGGTTAAATATTGTAATCCAACATTGATAAGAAAATCTATTCTATGGTTTATTTCTTGCAAAATAAGATTAGTTATTTCTTTTTCGAGGTCAGTCATTATTATATTATTAATAAATTCTTTAAGTTCTTCAATGGACATATTGCATAATTCATATATATCCAAACCATTAATTTTAGTAGCAAGGGCAAATTTATTCAATCTTTTTCCGTAGCATTCATCACATTGAGTATCAGACAAATAACGAGAATAATACATTCGCATTTCATTTGATGAAGTATCAAGGTATTTACGCTCAATTTTTTCACAAACACCTTCAATCCTTTTGTTACGTTCATATTTAATTCCATTTTCAGAAATAATAGTATAGGAAATTTCCTCCATCGAGCCATATTTTAAAATATTTATATGTTCCTTAGATAAATCACCTATTGGCACGTCTTTTGGAATACCATAGTAGCCTAACATTCTATCAAATTCCTGCCACTCAAGATTGCGAGAATTAATGATATTTTTATAAATTAATATTGCACCTTCATTTATTGACATTGTTTTATCTGGACATATTAAATCTCATGATGCTTTTTGCAAGACACCAAGTCCCTTGCATTTATAACACATTCCATTTGGTGAGTTAAATGAAAAAAGTCGTGGTTCAATTTTTGGCATATTAAAATCGCCGTATTTACAGCTATGTGTTGTTGAATATGTGTTTGTTTGCCCTCCAACAACCTCAATAGTCACCAATCCATTAGAATAAGATAAAGCAATCTCGACAGCCTCAGCAACACGTGACATAGTTTCTTTATCATTTGATAAACTAAAGCGGTCAATGATTAAGTCGATGTTTCACCTTTTATTCTTATCCAAAATTGGGTCTTTTTCTAGTTCCAAAATAGTACCATTAGCTTTTATTCTGAGAAAACCGTCCTTTTTTAGTTTTGCTAACGTAGTAGCAAAAGATCCCTTTTGATTATTAATTATTGGAGATAATATAAATATTTTAGAACCCTCATTTTGCGACAAAACATAATTAATAATATCTCGGCTTTTTTGCGCTGTAATTTCAATTTTATGATTTGGACAATAAGGTTTTGCTATTCTTGCATATAACAATCTCAAAAAATCATAAATTTCCGTTACTGTGCCAACAATACTACGAGGATTATTGTGGACCGTTTTTTGCTCAATAGAAATGGCAGGACTCAATCCTTCAATACTATCCACATCAGGTTTTTTTGTTCCACCTAAAAATTGTTTAGCATAATTTGATAAGCTATCAACATACCTTCTTCTACCCTCTTCATAGATGGTATTGAATGCTAGCGAACTCTTTCCAGACCCTGAAAGCCCGGTGAAAACGACAAATTTATTTCTTGGTATTTCAAGATTAACATTTTTTAAATTATTTTCTCTTGCATTTTTAATAATAATATTATTATGTTTCATAATATAGAATTATATTAATAAAATAGTGTTTTTAAATAGTAAATAAAAAATTAAAAAATGAATATCTATAATAAAATACGATATTCATGATTGATTGATTTGATTTCTAATTATTTAATAATGAATGTTTACCATTTTAAATTAAGAATATTTATTATCATATTTAAAAAAATAGACCATTTTTAGCTTAATTAGGGCCCATTTTTTTATATTTCTATAATACAAGCAAATAATGAAAATAATATATTATAAGAACTAACCTAATTTATTTCATCTTCATCTACTGTTTCTTGTTCTTGCTCTCTTGTTTTTTCTCTTCCTGACTTCTTTTCTCTATATATTTCAAGCACAGTTCTTATAAATGACTCATCTTCAAAGTCCGTAATGTTCATTGCGGGCACACCAGGAACAAAAGTTCCTTGTTTAACCTGAGCAACAAATTCCTTCAATGTTTGAACGATTTCTGCTTCATCAATTCCCATATCAATTAAAGGCTCAACGAAACTTTCTATAAATGCGTATCTCAAATCATCACGAGTTTGAATTTTTGAAGTATCAAAAGGCAAGTCTAAATCACCATTCTTAACTTTTTCAATCATTTCTTTCTCAGATTTTGCATATTTTTCAGGATTATTTAGAATTTCTTGAATTTTCTTTACATCATTATGTTCAGATTCCGATAATTCTTTCGAACCAAAGAAATTACCTATTGAACCCATATTAAGCAACTCATGGTCATTTAAACTAGGGGCAATGTATTCAAAGTATGACTGATATATTTTATCTTTACTTCTTCATTCAAAAATTGATGAAATTTCTTTAGATATGGTTGAAAGTTCTAATCTTGAAAGAAGACCGAAATCAAAAAATTCCGTCGTAGCTGAAACTTCCCCAAAGGAAGGAACAAGAGAATTATGGAAAGCATATACGTAATTATTATCATATAAAGATTTTGCTAGTTGCATACCAAAAACGCTTGTGTTTTTACTATTTTCGACCCTATTTGTTTTATTAAATTTTAATGAATGTTTTAATACCGCATCTGTGTTTTGTTTTAGCATAGCGCTAAATCTTTCAGCCAATGATACACCAGCGTATTTAATGCCCTTCTTAAGAGTAAATTCAAACGAAACAACCGAAAAATCAGATAATATTGCTGTAAAATAATTTGATTTCTTATCAAGATATTCTATTTTTTTGAATAAAAAGTCATCAACATTGACAATCAAGCCTTTTTGAGCTCTTGTTTCAAAAGTTATTTCTCTAAGTTCTTTCTCATCAAATTCACTTGTATCAAAGATTGGATAATATGGATTCTTATTATATCCATAGAAAGATAGAATTAATCTACCCAATTCCTCAAATGTTAAATTATCAGATATAATTAGTTCTAACGGCTGATCTTCGCCCAAAAAGTCAACTAGTTTAACATTAGTTTCATTAAAAAAAGGAGATAATTTATTAATATTATTAACCTTTAAAATATAATTTTGTCCAATTCTTGTTACCTTCATTTTACTTCTCCTTTATAAATTCATGAAACATATATTTTCTTGTAATATTCTTTAATCGATATAAATAGTCCAAAATAGCTTCCCCTAACCCATTTTGTGCTACATCACTTGTAAAAAGTTTAGCAGTTTTTAATACTTCATTAGATGAATTATCCATTGCATATGAATAATCAGTAAGTTTTAACATCGGGGTATCATTATTACTATCTCCGATAGTCATTACTTCTTTTAGCATTACTTCTTCATTGCTATAAATATTTTCAACCATTCATCTAACGGCACTTCCTTTATTAACTCCTAACGAATTAATTTCTATATTGCAATGGGTCACAATAATTTCCATTTTATCTTTTAGGTGTTTGATACTATCATATATTTTTTCATATAGTGTTGTTGATGGCTGATCGTCAATGGCATACAACTCAATTTTAATAGGTTTTATAAACTCACCTTTTCACAATTTAGGTATCATTTTCTTATTTTTGTCACTAACAAAATGATAATTTATAACCTCGTCAATTATAATTTTTTCATCTTTTAGATAAAAATAATTTTTGTCATCTCAAAAAATAACTTGTAAATTTAACTCATTTGCAATTTTAATTACTTCTTCTAAATAAGAGAATTCAATATTTCAACTCTTAATAATCTCTGCTTTTTTCACGTCATATATTTCAGCACCAGATGAACAAAGAAGATATCTCACATTTAGTCTTTTAGCTAAATTTAACATACGCTCTTGCACCGGATTTCCGGTGCATATGTTAAAATCAGCACCATTATCAATAGCAAACCTAATATCATATTCGGTATCTGGTCTTAAATCAAAATTTCGATACAGCGTACCATCTACATCGCTAAAAATAACAGGTTTTTTGTTATTAATTATTGCATACATTATTTAGCTCTTCCTTTCTTAGCTTTAAAAGCTATTTTCTTGCGCTTAACCAATATTGCTATTATTATATATAAAAATAATGCACTAAAGCTAATTGTGGGGACAACATATCCAACAATTTTCCACTTTTTATTGCTATCATTATTTTTATCATATTCTCTATTATAAAACCAATGGCCATATAGAACAATCTTGTTGCTACTAATATTTTTTAATTCCTCAATTTTTTTGGCTTCTTTTAAATATTTTTTCTTTGTTAACCAAGTTCAAACTAATATGGCTGCTTCAGGCAAGGGGAGTTTTTGACTTCTCAAAATTACTATCAATTTTTCATCATCATTTTTTGTTTTATTATAGTTATCAACAAGATCAATAAAATCCTTAGAAATATATTTTTTAGCAGTTATATTATTATCCAATGCTTGTGACTCTTTTGATGTTAAATCAGAACTTTTACCATTTATTTCTATTTTATCCAAGGCGTTTAACCCTTTTTCACTACCCCACTCAAAGAATGATTCATAAGTATAATCCTTATAAGAAATATTTTCATCTTTTACTTTTTTAGCCAAAAGAAAATCATCTCAATTAAGCTTTTCATATTTTTGTTTAATAGCACTAAATTCAAGACTTTTATCTTCTTCAACTTGATTTTTATTTTTACATGAAACAACTAATGGTGCAGTTGCAAAAACAGGTAATGTAACTAATGATGATAGAAATATTTTTTTTTGCATTTTCTTCATAATTACAATAAATTTTATAATAATTAAGGCTATTTTTTGAATATTTGAAATAACCAAAAAATATTACATTATTTATGTTTAAATTATTAATAGCATTATTCTAAAAATAAGGAGGTAAAAATATGAATAATCTTTTAATTGCCTTGATTGTAATTAGTGCATTAGCACTAATAGGAATAGTTTCCATATTATCTTATTTAATCACACAAAGATTAAGAGCTGAAAAGGCAAAAACAAAAACTGAGGAAATTATAAAAAATGAAATCCAAAACCATCTAAATGAAATTAATAACCATATTGAAATAAAATTAGATAAGTTAGAACTAAATCAAAAAGTTTTTTTAGCTGAAATCATGGGTGATAAAATAAATAATTTAAAAAATGAATTAAACAAAACAATAAATGAATTTGGAAAGTCTTATAATGAAATAATCAACAATAATTTGGTTCGAATAGCTAGTGTTATAAAAGAAAGTAATAAGGCTCAAAATGAAGATCTAAATAAATTATCAAATGTTTTAAGAGAAAATGTTAATACAAGACTTGAAGATATAACTAAAAGAAATCGTGAGTGATTTGAAGAAATTAAAACAAAAATAGATAAACACTTTGAAGATAAATTAACAAAACAAATCAATGAACATTTTAATAATATCAAGAGCTCGATGGATGAAATGAACAAAGGCATGACTGAATTTAGCACTATTCAAAAAAGTGTTATTGATCTTAACAAAGCTTTTTCAAACAATAAAACTGTAGGAAATTTTGGTGAATTCTCATTAAGACAAATTTTAGAAAACCATTTTCCGTCACTTAAAAATAATCTCTGATTTGAACAATATAAAATTGATCCAAAAAGTGATGAAAAAGTAGATTTTGTTATTAGGTCAAAAAATATTATTGATGGCAAAGAACAAGAAATCATTATCCCGATTGATAGTAAATTTCCTTTAGATACATGAAATAAATATATTGATAAGGAAAATGAAGTAGATAAAAAGGATGCTCTTAAAAAATTAAGAGATAAACTTAAAGAAATGGCTAAAAGTATTAGAGATAAATATATCAAGCCATATCATAATACTACACCTTTTGCCATATTATTTCTGCCATCTGAAAGCATACACCTAACATTAATTCAAGACAATAACTTTATACCTGCAATATTCAATGATTATAAAATATTAATAATAGGCCCAAGTTTTATGATGGCTTTTATATATAGTTACTCTGTTCAAAACCAAAATTATAGAGTTGCAAAAGATATTGAAAAAATTAAAGATTTATTTATCGAAATTCAAAATAAATACAATGCTGTTAATAACAATATTATTGATGGTTTAGATTCTATTGGACAAGCATCTAAAAAGATTGGAAAAGCATATAAATATACAAACGAAGTCATTAATAAAATTAGCAAAAACTCTAATGAATTAGGCATTCCTGCCCCCGTTATAAAGGAAACCACTGAAAAGAAGAAAAATAAAATAAATGCCCTAATTTCTGATGACATTTAAAAAAATAAAAAAATATGTTGCACATATTGTGCAACATATTTTTCAAACTAAAATTATTTTGTAATCTTTGTTACAGTTCCGGCACCAACAGTTCTACCACCTTCACGGATTGAGAATCTTGTTCCTTCTTCAACAGCAATAGGTGCAATTAAAGTAACTTTTAATTCAACTGTATCCCCTGGCATAACCATTTCACGTTGTCCGATGAATGCAATTCCACCTGTAACGTCTGTTGTACGGAAGTAGAATTGTGGTTTATAGTTTTGGAAGAAAGGTGTGTGACGTCCACCTTCTTCTTTTTTAAGAACATAAACTGTAGCTTCAAATTCTGTGTGAGGAACGATTGTTTTAGGTTTTGCTAAAACTTGTCCACGTTCAATTTCTGATCTATCAATACCACGTAGTAATAAACCAGCATTATCCCCAGCTTGAGCTTCTTTTAGGTTCTTTCTAAACATTTCGATACCGGTAACAACTGTTTTCTTAGTTGGCTTTAATCCAACAATTTCAACTTCTTCGTTAAGTGATAAAACACCACGTTCAACTCTACCAGTTGCAACTGTTCCACGTCCTGTAATTGTGAAAACGTCTTCAATAGCCATTAAGAATGGTTTTTCTGTTTCACGTTTTGGTTCTTCAATGTATGTATCAACAGCATCCATTAAGTCCATAATTTGTTGCTCATAAGCGGCGTCGCCTTGTAATGCTTTAAGAGCTGAACCAGCAATAACAGGTGTATTGTCTCCATCGAAACCATATTCGTTTAGCAATCCACGGATATCCATTTCAACTAAACCAATCATTTCTTCTCTTTCATCATCACTAAACATATCAATTTTGTTTAGGAAAACAACAATTTTAGGAACACCAACTTGTTTTGCCAATAAAATGTGTTCACGTGTTTGAGGCATAGGACCATCAGTAGCAGCAACTACTAATATTGCACCATCCATTTGAGCGGCACCTGTAATCATATTTTTAACATAGTCAGCGTGACCCGGACAGTCAACGTGTGCATAGTGACGCTTTTCTGTTTGGTATTCGATGTGTGAGGTGTTAATTGTAATACCACGTGCTTTTTCTTCTGGGGCATTATCGATTGAAGCGTAATCTCTAGCTTCTGATAAACCTTTTTTAGATAAAACTGTTGCTATCGCAGCTGTTAATGTTGTTTTACCATGGTCAACGTGACCGATTGTTCCAACGTTAACGTGAGCTTTTGAACGGTCAAAATCTACTTTTGCCATTTTCTTTCCTTTCGAGTTAACTATATAAATTTTTAATTTTTTTATAGATATTAAAATCTTTAAGATTAAACGCGTTTAACCACCTAAGCATAGCCTTTCATCTATGTCCTGTCCAAATTAAGGCGTTTAACATTGATTTTTAAAGTAAATAAGTAATGAAATAATTTTAACAAAAATAAAAATTTTTAAAATTTTTTTAAACTTTTATTATAAAAACTTTAAAAAAGTAATATAAATTTTTCAATTTAATTTAAGTCGTTTTTTCTTTTTTAATTATCAAAAAATCACAAAATATAATAATACTAAATTAATAGTTATTAATTAGAATCCCTTAAAATTCTACCTAAAACTATTTGCAATTGTTCTAAAGGAACAGACTGTAGTACGCCATTTTCAGCAAGCGTTATACCACCGTTTTCTTCGCTCACAATTAATGTTGAAGCATCACTCATTTCAGAAATTCCCATTCCGGCTCGATGTCTTGCACCATATTTATTATCAATTGACTTCTTAGTTATTTTATAAAATGTAGCAACATAGTAAATTTTATTATTTCTTATAATAACCGCGCCATCATGTAAGGGGCTATGTTTATTAAAAATAGAAATTAAGATCGAGGAAGAAATATTCGCATCCAAAATAATTCCATCTGTTCTTAGCGGGTCTAAATTATCATTATTTTCAATTGTTATAATTGCACCAGTTTTTGTTGCCGAAAGCTTCTCTAACGCTTCTCTCAATTGATAAATTATTCTAATTTTAGTTGAGCTTCCAAGGCTCTTTTTAATAGACTTATTTTTCTTCTTGGCATTTACAATGTTAATAATATAATTAACTGATAAAACAACCGAAATAAAGATTACAAAAAATAAAATAATATATTCAACCATTAAAAACCTCATCTAATTTTATGAATTACCATTTGCTAATTTAATAATTACTATCAAGACAATGATTTGAATAATTATTACAAAAATAATTGCCAAAATTCTTCTTAGTTTACTAATTGGTTTTGCTTGTGTTGCCTGTGGAGAATCAGATCATCTATCGAACTCAATATATGTTTGATACTTCATTTGCAATTGTGTTTGTCTATTCTGGGCTTGCTTAATTATTTCCTTATTTCTTTCATCCATAATATTCATAAATCTCATCTTTTGAAAATAATTAAAAATTTCCATCTCAGAATAATCCTTAAAAAATTTAGCATTCTTCTTATATGACTGAAATTCAGTAATGATTCTTGAGATATTATCGCTCTCAGGATCATAATTCAGGGTTCTTGTATCTTTTTGTTTTTGAGCCATCTTTCTCCTAACAATCAATAAATCATCATTTTAATATGTTTGATTATTAATTAAGATTATTTTATTATAATTACACATATATTAATAAAAATTTTATATTAAATTACTAAAAAATATAGGAGATAAAATGAAAAAAACAATCAAGGATATTGAACTTAAAGGAAAAAAAGTAATTCTAAGAGTTGATTTTAATGTCCCTGTTTCTAACGGAATGGTTATGGACACAAAAAGAATCGATGCAGCATTGCCAACAATCAAGTACATTTTAGACCATGGCGCATCACTAATTATGCTTTCACATTTAGGAAGAATAAAAGCTCCTGAAGACAAATTAAATAAATCGTTAAAGGTTGTTGTAGAAAAGTTTTCTGAAATTCTAGGCAAAAAAGTGGACTTTATTCCTGAAACTAGAGGTGAAGAAGTTAAAAAGGCAGCTTCAAACCTAAAACCAGGAGAAATTATTTTCTTAGAAAACACTCGTTTTGAGGATTTAAATGATAAGGCTGAGTCGGGAAACAATGAAGAATTAGCAAAATATTGAGCTAGCCTAGGAGATGTTTATGTTAATGATGCCTTTGGCGCTTCACATCGTGCTCATGCTTCAACGGCAGGTATTGCAAAATTCATCAAGGAATCAGCACTTGGTTTATTAATGAACAATGAAGTTTTACACTTATCTAAAATATTAGATGGATTCGAAAGACCATATGTTGCTATTATTGGAGGAGCAAAAGTTAGTGACAAAATCAAGGTACTTGAAAAATTATTCAATGTTGCTGATAAAGTTCTAGTTGTTGGTGGAATGGCATATACCTTCCAAAAAGCGTTGGGTCACAAAGTGGGAACATCAATTTGTGAAGATGACAAAGTAGAAATGGCAAAACAATATTTAATTGAATATAAGGACAAAATTGTTTTACCAATTGACAATGCTTACACTGATGAATTCGCTGATAAAACTCCTTTATTTACAACAAAAGATAATATCAACATTCCTGATGGATATATGGGATTAGATATTGGCCCACAATCAGTTGAGCTATTTAACGAAATTATCGCTTCCGCAAAAACAATATTTTGAAACGGACCTGCGGGAGTAACTGAATTCAAAAACTTTGAAAATGGAACAAAAGGTATTGCTATAGCTATTGCAAATAATGAAAGAGCTTACTCTGTTGTCGGTGGCGGTGATTCAGTAACTGCTATTAACAAACTAGGATACCAATCAAAATTCAGTTTTATTTCAACCGGTGGCGGAGCTTCTATCGAATTCATTCAAGGTAATAAAATGCCCGGTTTTGAAGCAATTCAAGATAAAGAGTAATAGTTTAATATAAATTAAAAGAGAGTTCATTTTTCAATGGACTTTTTTGTTTAATTTGTTAAAATTCTTTTATGAAAAAAACATGTTTAACATTAAAAGAAACTCAGTTTGCGATTGAAAAACTAAAAGACGTTTTTTCACATAAATTAAGAAAAGCCTTAAATCTTACAAGAGTATCAGCACCTATGTTTCTAAGAAGTAGTAGTGGCTTAAATGATGGTCTCTCAGGAGAAAAACCAGTTATATTTAGACCTAAAAATATTAATGAAGATATCGAAATTGTTCACTCACTAGCAAAATGAAAAAGAGATGCCCTAGCAAGATATAATTTTAACGTTTATGAAGGTATCTATACTGATATGAATGCAATAAGACAACAAGAAAATATTGATAAAACCCATTCTTTTTATGTCGACCAATGAGATTGAGAATTAGTTATAAATAAAAAGGATCGTAATATTAATTTTCTTAAAAAGGTTGTTAAAAAAATATATAAATGCCTTAAAGAAACAGAAAAAACCATTAATAAAATTTATCAAATTTTCGCAACAAAACTTCCAGAAAAAATTTTCTTTATTAGTTCAAATGAACTATATAATCTCTATCCAAATATTTCGCCTGAGGAAAGAGAATACGAGATAGCAAAAGAACACAAAGCTATTTTTATTTACCAAATTGGTTATCTATTAAATGATAATAAGCCACATTCAAAAAGAGCTAAGGACTATGATGATTGGATGCTTAATGGTGATTTAATTGTTTATGATTCAATCAACGATATCGCTTTGGAACTAAGCAGTATGGGAATTAGAGTGGATGGTGATTCACTAAGAAAACAATATCAACTAAATGACTATGAAATAGCAAAAATAAGTCCATATCATAAGGCTATTTTAGAAAACAAATTGCCTTTAACTATCGGTGGGGGACTAGGGCAATCAAGAATTGCAATGTTTTTATTAGAAAAAAGACATATTGGTGAAGTTCAAGTTAGCATTTGAAATGATGAGACTAAAAAAACGATCAATGAAAATGGCATAATTCTCTTATAAAATGATATACTTTTATCATAATTAAAATACATAAAGAGTTGTTAGCTTGACGGCGATGAAACATGCCAACCTGTTCATATAGAATAAGGTGGATAGTCAGAGATTTTTACAAAAAATCTAACATGTATCATTTGTAAGTTTATTTAGTCAAAAAACAACCTATAAAATAGAGTTGTTTTTTTATGTTTTTAATTATAGCTATAGAAATTTAAAGGAGAAATACAATGAAGAGATTATTAACAAGCGAATCTGTGGGTGCGGGACATCCAGATAAAATTTGTGACCAAATTTCAGATGCGATTGTCGATGCTTTATTAAAGCAAGATAAATATTCAAGAGTAGCATGTGACGTTATAGCAAATGATGACCTCATATATATTGGTGGCCAAATTTCAACAAAAGGTTATATTGATACTATTAAGGAAGCATGAAAAATACTTAAAAATTTAGGCTATAAGGAAAACGATTTTAAAATAATTAACGCAATTACTGAACAAAGTCCTGATATTGCTCAAGGAGTAAACAAGGACAACAATAAAGAATTAGGTGCTGGCGATCAAGGGATTTTGTTTGGTTATGCCACTTGCGAAAATGAGTATTATATGCCATGACCTATTGTGCTAGCTCATGAATTAGTAAAGCGTGCCGAAAATTTAAGAAGACATAAAAAATTTCCATATGCAAAGTCAGATATGAAAAGCCAAGTCACAGTTGAATATGACGATAAAAAAAATACATATACTATTAAAAAAGTTTTAATGTCAATTCAACATGAGGAAAATTTTAATTATGATAAATTTAAAACCTTTATAAAAACAAATATCGTTGACTATGTTTTAAAAGAACATAATTTCAATTTAGATTATGAATTATTAATAAATCCCACCGGTAGATTTGTAATAGGGGGGCCAACCGGAGATACTGGCTTGACTGGTAGAAAAATAATTGTCGACACTTATGGTGGTTTTGCAAGACATGGTGGTGGGGCGTTTTCAGGCAAGGACGCAACCAAGATAGACCGTTCTGCAGCATATATGGCAAGATATATAACCAAAAATTTTGTTGCTGCTGGCATTGCAAAAAAAATGGAAATCCAATTATCTTATGCCATAGGATTACCTAGACCACAATCAATTTATATTGAAACTTTTGGTACTTCTAAATATACAGAACAGGAAATAATTAATGCCGTTTATAAATTATTTGATTTAAGTGTTGAAGGAATTATAAACACACTAAATTTATTAAATCCAATTTTTCTACCAACCGCAACTTTTGGTCATTTTGGTAGAAATGACCTTAATTTAAGTTGAGAAAAAATTGACAAAATAAATGAAATAAAAGATTTCTTTAAAAATATAAAAAGATAAATTATAATTTTATATGTGTCTAGGGGATTAGTTTAATGGTAGAACAATGGACTCCAAACCCATTTGTGCGGGTTCGATTCCTGCATCCCCTGCCATATCATAAAATTGTTATAAAACAAGATGCATTACAAATGTATCTTGTTTTTTTAAAAAAGTAAAGCATTTCTTATTAATAGGTTTTAATAGGAAATGTAAAACGGATAACTTCGTGTTCTATGGCGATTTGGTTTATTTTTAATTTTTTCATTAGTTATATCGGTATAAATATCTTTTCTTTTTTTCTCAAAATCTGTTAAATTCTGGATTTCTATTTTTTATATTTCACATTAACTCCTATAATGATTTTAAACTATAGGATGTTGCAAAATGATTGATAATTTACAAATTACGAACAAAAATATGCCTTATTAAGAAATGGCAAAAAAGAATTTATAATTATTAAAAATAGCAAATAATATAGGAATTAAATTAAAATAAAGGAATAAAAATGGGATACCCAAAAATTATTATTAATGAAACTAAATTCAAAACTAACGTTAAAAGAGCAATCGAAATTTGCAAGGTTAAAAATATTGAAGTTTTAGCAGTAACTAAAGGTTTTTGCGGAAATAGAAGAATGGCGGAATTATATGCTGAGGCCGGCATAAAAAACTTTGGAGATTCACGGCTAGATAATTTTGAAATATATAAAGATATACCGGGTCACAAACAACTTTTAAGAATACCAATGATTTCTGAAATACCAAAAATGATTGAATTATGTGATTCATCATTAAATGGCGATTTAGATGTTATTAAAAAAATTAGTGATTATTGTTTAAAAAACAATAAAAAGCCGCATGAAATTGTTTTAATGGTGGACTTAGGTGATAGAAGAGAAGGCGTTTTGCCAGAAGATGCTTTAAAATCAGCTAAATTAATTAATGAAATGAAAGGTGTTAAATTAATTGGTTTAGGATGCAATTTTGGGTGTTATGGTGCTAGAATACCATCTGATGAAACAATGAAACAATTCGTTGAAATCCAACATCAAATTGAGAGTGAACTTAATATCAAATTAACTCATATGTCAGGCGGAAATTCATTAAGTTTACATATGGTGTGAGAAAATCGTATGCCAGAAGAAATCAATGTTTTAAGAATGGGTTTTGCAATGATTTTTGGTACTGAAGATATGTATCGTCAAACAATTGATGGAATGTATCGTGATGCATTTAGATGCGAAGTTGAAGTTGTTGAAGTTGATTATAAAAGCTCAATGCCAATTGGTGCTTGTGGAATTGATGCGTTTGGACATGTTCCTTATTTTGAAAACATTGGTGATATAAAAAGAATTATTTTGGCAATTGGTAAATTGGATACAATGTTTGATGCCATGATCCCATATGATGAAAAACTAAAAATTTTAGGTGGATCTTCAGATCATATGATTATCAATGCTCAAGATTCAGATATTGAATATAAAGCCGGTGACATCGTTACTTTTGATCTTGACTGAGGAAGTTTATTATATCTATTCAATTCTTCATATGTAATTAAAGAATTTGAAAAATAGTTTAATTTTTGTAAAAAAATAACCAAACTTATTGAAAAAGAGATTTTTTTAATATGCCAAAAAAGAAATTAAAATGCTAAGAGCAAAAGAATTATATGATAAATATAAATTAGCAACTTAGGAAAAGATTTGCAAAATTATTAAGCAAAATACCAAAGATCTTATTCAATAATACCAGAATAAGAAATGAAAAAACACCTTGTTACGATAGATATGAGCATGAAAAAGCGATAAAAGATAACTATCGAAATGGTAGTTATTCTAAAAATCTAAGATCAAATTTAGGTGAAATTGAACTTCAAATTCCGAGGGATAGAAACTCTTAATTTAAACCAACAATAGTTCCAAAATACCAGTATGATATTTCTAAAATTGAAAGCCAAATTATCGGTCTTTATTCAAAAGGAATTTCAACGAGAGTTATCTCTCAAACTCTTAAGGAAATGTACGGAGTTTAAGTTGATGCTGCTTTCGTTAACAGAGTAATTGATAAAGATAATTTTCACACATAGCGGAGTGAAAAAATCGACCTTTAGAAAAAACTTATGCCATGTTTTTTATTGGTGAATAAGATTTAAAGTTAAAGAAGAAAATAAACTTGTTGAAAAGCCAGTTTACATAGTTATGAGATACTCTTTGGAATGATATAAGGATGTTTTGGGGGGTTCTTAATCGGAGAATCTGAAAGTGCAAAATATTGAATTCAAGTACTAAATGACCTTAAATTAAGGGGCATTCATGGGATATATCTCATGGCGGGTGATAATTTAGTGGGAATTAGCGAAGCAATCAAAGCTGTTTATCCTAAAACACAAATTCAAAAGTGCATAGTTCATCAAATAAGAAATTCGGCAAAACATGTTAACTATAAAGATTTAAAAGAATTTACCCAAGATATGAAAAATATTTATAAATCCAGCAACCTGGATGAGGCTTCAAGATTTCTTGAAATTTTTGAACAAAAATGAGATTCTAAATATCATTATGCAGTCAAAAGTTGAAGAAATAATTTCGATGAATTAGTTACTTTTTTTAATTTTCCAGCGGAAATTAGAAAACTAATTTATACAACAAATGTTATTGAAAATTTAAATAGAAATATTAGAAAAATTTCTAAAAATAAAACTCCATTTCCTACTGATGACTCTTTAATAAAAATAATTTATTTTGCAATTCAAAATCAAGTTGAAAAATGAGAGAAATCCGTTTCTGACTGAGGGGTTGTTTATAACCAATTGCAAATAATTTTCGAATAATAATAATAATAATAATAATAATTTAAAATAACCAAAATAACATTTAGGAGATTAAATTCTCCGATTTTGTTATGTTATTTGGTTATTTTTACATAATAAATTTAGATTTATGTAAGCTATTCTCAAATCTCTTACTCAAAAAGTAAGCAGGAGATAAATTTACACAAAATTTACTACACTACCTATTAATAATGCAAATTATAAATATTTATCTCTTTTTCGCTACCATCCTTTGCTTCCAATTCTTCATATTCCTTTATTTTTGAATAATCACTAGGTATGTATCTATTTATAAAAATTTTTAAAGTTGCATCTTTTTTATCGTTATCTATTCCGATTATTATAATATCTGCAATGTCCAATTCCTTATCATTATATTTAACCTTATGTTTATTAATAGCTGAAAGAAAAGATCTTGTTTGTAAAAAACTGGGATAAGGTGAATGAATTGTTTTTTTTCAATTTGTTACGTCTTTATAAGTGTCTTCTGAGCTTGTTTTAAAAATTTTAAAATCTTCTAAATCCTGAAATGGTGTAGCATATCATTGCTCAAATTCAAACCCATAGGGTAGAAATTGAGTAATCATTTTTTTAGGAAGATAAAATAGCACTATATCCTTTAAATTTGATATTTTTTCTTCAAATTCTTCTCTAAAATCTCCTTTATTATCTTTTGATGTATTTATAAGTTTAATTTTTAATGGGATAACATAAAAACCCTCTTTCTTAATGCTATTTATATATTTTTTAACTTCCTCTATTTTATTAGAGGTTTTAAATTCATATTTTTTAAAAGGATTTTTAATTAAAATGTTATCGCCCTTAAAGGCATCCTTATAAAGGGTTACATCTTCTAAATAATTTCTATGAGGCATTGATGGTCCGATTGGCATATTAAGACGATCTAAATGCGTTATCACCGAATATATGCTAAAGCCAAGCAATGGAGCACCAATCACAACAGTTGGCACCAGCGCGCCTATTAATGCAATTTTTGTTTTCTTTTTCATTATTTTATTAACTCGCAATCCTTTAATCTTTCTGTAATTTCACTTCCAGTAACAAAATTAGCACCATCCCAAAAATATTTTCCTAGTTCACCTTGATCTTTATTTTCTAAATATTCAAGCCATTTAATGTTGTTTGTATCAATAATAACTTGATTTCATTTGTCATATCAATTAAAATTAACTAGTGCTCTTCCATCTTCATAAACTCCATAAGCTACATAAATATGCGAAGATTCGCCATTCAATTCATATCCACCATTCTTAAATTCTCTTGTATCCGAAACTAGAAATGCTGGTATTTTTTTATCCTTAATAAAATTTACAATATTATTGCTTCTGTTATATCAATAACTAAATGTATAATCAACATATTTTTTGTTTAATAGATTTTTAATAATTTCTTTCCTATTTCAGTATGTTGTACCCTTCTTGAATTTAAATTTTTCTAAAAGATCTTTCATATAAACATCATTTAATTTTGGAGAAAAATAATTTTCTTTTAAATATTTAACTTTTTCATTATTAGTTAAATTGGAAAAATATGTTCTGAGCTGATGAGTTTTTTCATACTCATAATCATAAACAAGGTCACCATTTATAATTTCCCATGGCATTGAGTCATAATCATATATTATTCCTGCATCAAAGGATTCTGTTTTATCTATATATTTTTCTTCTTCTTGAAATCCTAAATATCTAGGATTTAAAAAATAATTATTATAAAGTATCATCTGATTTATGGCAATATAGCCGCATATTCCATCTCAGTCTTCTTCGTTTGTGTAATATTTAGCATCATTAATCCAAAAACCTTATTGTTATTTGATTTAAAAAATCATGAATGCCTAATTTCATCATCAGCATATAAAAAACCGTTGTATTCATTTCTTATACCATTTTTCTTGAAATCTGTTAAACTAGAATTTTTTACGGTGTTTAAATTCCAAATATTAAAATTGCTAAAATTAACATTTTTAAAATTTTTTTCAATTTTTTTAGATTGATCTTTTCAATCATCGGTCACATTTTTGGTTTTCTTAATAGGCCTATGAACGTCACCGGGAAATGGTTTATCCCTATCGCGAATATTTGTATAATCAAATGATGTTTCGCTATTTCTTAATATTATTGTATCCTTATTAGGAAACATTAGCATCATTTCTGGCGTAAAAATATAATAAGGATTAACTTCTACTATTTTTTCTCTACCATGATCAAAGATTGAATAACCACCATTTTCATAGCCGACTATATAGTTATATTTATCAATATTAAAAAAATTACCTGATATAAATTTAATTTTGGTATCTTGTCGCCCTGTTAGTCTTATAAAATCGTACAAACAATAAGCACCAACTTTTTCCTTATATTTTATTTCTAATGCTTCATCTGTATTGTTACTATTTTTAGTATAAGAGATAACCAATATTGGACTAACCACTAGCGGCAATCCTAGTAAAAAACTTATCTTTTTCATATATCCCCCTTAACTTAATTTTAAAACTTTAAATTTTTTCAACAATAAATGAGGCGTTTTTTACAAAAAAATACATATTTAATATCAAAAAATAGACCCAAAACCCTAACTAGTTTTAGGCCTATTGGTTCTATTATTAACCTTTATTTTTTATAAAATATTCATTAATAAAATACTTCATTCTTACAATTTAATATTTTAAAAATTAAAACATTAAATAAAAATTAATATTTTATCCCTGTCATTAATAAACAAATACATTATAAAAATTTCTTTTGTAATTTTATTTAGCTATCTTAAAATAACAAACATCTCCATCCTTCATTATATAATTTCGGCCTTCTAGCATCATTTTACCCGCTTCTTTCGCTTGTTTTTCACCACCACAAGCAATATAGTCATCGCACTTAATAACCTCAGCTTTAACAAATTTCTTTTCAAAATCAGTATGAATAATCCCGGCACATTCAGCCGCATTCATTCCTTTTTTAAACACTCAAGCTCTTGTTTCAACTTCTCCAACAGTGAAATAGGTAGCTTGATCTAATAAATAAAAACTCTTAGATATAAGTTCGGCAAGTCCGGATTTATCGATATTATATTCATTTAAAAACATTGTTTTTTCTTCATTTAAAAAGCTAGATACTTCATATTCAATTTTTATACAAATTGGAATTATATATTCATTATTTTTTTCTAATTCTTGTTTTAATCTTAAAAAATGTTTTGCTTCTGATAGATTTTTGTATGAATTTGCATCAAGATTAGCAACATAAATAGTAGGCTTAATTGTAAGAAATTGATAATTTTTAATAATTGCCAATTCCTCAGATGAAAAGTCAATATCCTTTAGCATTTTTTCATCAGATAAATAATCTTTAATTCTAACCAAAAGTTCATATTCTTTTTTTAATTCCTTATCATTTGAGTTAATTGCCTTTTTGCCAATACGTCCTAGAACATTCTCAACCATCTGCAAATCTGCTAAAATTAGTTCTAAATTAATTATTTTTAGGTCGGCCAATGGATCAATATGATTTCTCACATGAACTATATCATCATTTTCAAAACATCTAATTACGTGTACTATTGCATCCACTTCACGGATGTTAGATAAAAACTTATTACCTAATCCCTCACCCTTCGAGGCCCCTTCGACAAGTCCGGCAATATCAACAAATTGAAATGTTGCTGGAACAATTTTTCTAGCATTAACAAGAGATGCTAAACTATATAATCTTGAATCTTCTAAATTAACTATTGCAATATTAGGTTCAATAGTAGTAAATGCGTAATTAGCTGACTCTGCTTCATTTAATGTTAAGGCTGAAAAAAGTGTGCTTTTTCCAACGTTTGGTAATCCCACAATCCCTGCTTTTAATGACATAAAAACCTCCGATAAAGAAAAAAATTTATACTAATAATTTTAATGTAATATAAGAAAATAATTTATTATTATAACAATAAATAACTCACAGAATTTAAGGTAGGTTTATTATGTATAAAAGATTCTCAAAAGGTATGATTGAGATTATCACAGGTCCCATGTTTAGTGGGAAAACCGAGGAACTGCTAAGAAGATTAAGAACATTATCATATGCTAAATTTAATAGTTTAGTAATTAAGCCTGAATATGACAATCGTTTTTCTGATAGCGAAATAGTAAGTCGCTGTGGATTAAAAGAAAGAACTTTTTCAATTAAACAAATTGAAGATATTTATGAATTGCTTGACAAAGCTAAATATGATGCAATTTTAATTGATGAGGCTCATTTTTTTGGAAATAATTTAATTTCAGTAGCCGATGATTTGGCAAACAAGGGATATTTAATAATAATTGCTGGACTTGACCAAGATTATCGACGTCAACCTTTTGGACCGATGCCTAATTTAATGGCTATTGCTGAAACAATTACTAAATTGCATGCTATTTGCGTAATATGTCAAAATGTTGCAACTACTTCATATAGAAAAATAAAAAATAAGAGCTTAAATTTATTAGGTAATTACAATGAATATGAAGCTAGATGTCGTAAGTGTCATTTATTAGGTGAAAATGTTCAAAAAATAAAATAAAAAAATGGGGCGTTCGAAGGGGATCGAACCCTCGTATGCCGGAGCCACAACCCGGAGCGTTAACCACTTCGCCACGAACGCCATTTTCTAAATTGCTTTATTATTTTAACATAAATAAACGTTTTTTTACAAATTTTAGGTTTATTATCTACAATGTAAAGCAAATTTTATAAGTTTGAGTTTTTAGTAGTTGCAATCAAAAAAACACACATTTATTTTGCGTGTTTTTTTGATAAATTAAGCTTTTGTATCTAATTGAAAAAGTTCAATTTCATAAATAGTAGAGTGACCTTTAAACTTAAATGGAAGAACAATTTTACCATCTGCTTTCTTTTCTAAGCAAAGTGCTTTTCTACTATTTTTCTTATTAGAATTACTTGCAAAAAGTATTTCTTTTTTACGCCAAAGATCAACGAAATCCTTTGAGAAAATTCCCGATCCAAGGTTTTTTGCTTTGTTTTTCTTGTTGGGTTTCTTTTCGGAGAACATAAAACCATTTTTTTGATCAAAAGTAACATAGCCAAAGTAGTGATGTTTTCTTTCATTTGACAACCTACTATTTCCTTTTGATATAGTAATAATTGCATTTTTAACATCTTCAGTAATTGAACTAGTTGATACAATTGAATTATTATTTATTTTATCAACTATTTTTTGTTGTTCCTCAGTTAGATTTTCCCTGACATTTGCATCCGGTTGTTTTTTCTTGGCATCTGTATTTTTATTTAAGTTGTTTTTTGCTTGCTCAAGTAAATTAGACAATTTTTTGGTAGCATCTTCTATTTTTTCAAAATCTGAATTATCTTGTTTAACAACTTCCTGTTGTTTTTTTAATTCATCGTCTAATTGCTTTTTAATATCATCATGTTTTTGGTTAGTAAGAGTTTTTGAATAATTTTCCACTTCTTTAGCTATTTTATTGAATGAGGCTAGTGCTTGTAGCTTAGAATCTTTTTCTTGTTGTGCATCATCAATATCCCTTTTTGCATTTTTGGCTTTAAGTGTAGCTTCAATTAATACTGATGAAATAGAATCAATTTGCTCCTTAGTACTTTTATCATTAATAGCATTTTCATTTTCTTGAATGACTTTATCCAATTCATCCTTTATTGCTTTATATCTAGAATCTGACTCCAATTCCTTGCTTATTTTTTTAGCGGCATTAAGATTATTATCAAATTCAACTCTTGCCTCGATTTCATCATCGATTGGTTCAGCCATTTTTTTTGCTTTTTCTGATGCATCTTTTAATTTTTTAGTTGCTGCTTCAAATTGTTCAGCAGTACTATTATCATTAATACTTTTAACTATTTCATTAACTTCCTTTTCCAGCATGGACTTTATTTCCGCATACTTAGGACCACTCAAATATGTTAATTGATCATCGATGATATCTTTTTGCTTTTTATATTCTTGTTTTGTTTTTTCTAAAATATTATTTGTATTATCACTACCGTGTTGTCCATCTATCATTTGTTTGGATTCTTTAGCAGTATCAATAGCATTGGCTATTTTATTTGCTGCTTGCTTGAATTGCTCAACACTAGACTTGTCAGAAATTTCTTTTTTAGCAGTATTAATAGATGATTCAAGTTTAATTTTAGCTTCCTTATACTTATCATCTAGCAACGAGGATAATAACTTATTTGCTTCATCCAATTTAGTGTTATATAAGGATTTAACAGCTTCTAATGAATTATTATTTTTTACATCTATAGTATTTTTCTTAATTTCACTAACTTGACTAACTAACTTTAATAATGCATCCTTAAAATTGGAATTTGTTGACTTATCAGAATTTAGCACCTTTTTAGCGTTATCGATAGCTTTTTTAATTTCTAACTTTTGTGAATCATTAAGTTTCTTATTAGATTTTAATTCTTGCTCAAAGGTTTCGATTTGCTGAGATAGCTCTTTTTTAGGTTTAGCATGTAACACGATCCCTACTGATAAACCAGTTGCAAGCACGACAGCTGTACCGCTAATAGAACCTAACGAAATTAGTAATTTACTCGATTTTTTCATTTTAATTTTCTCCCACATTTTTAGCGCAAAAATTATTATTAGTGCAATTCATTTATTGTACAGGTTTTACCTAATTTATAACATAACTAAATTAGTTATTTGTCATTTTCTTTAATTCATCGCTAGTAAATAGTTCTATTTCATATATCTTATCGCTGCCTTTAAACTTAAAAGGTAGAACAACTTTGCCATCCTCCTTTAATTCAAGACATAATGCTTTTCTTCTGCTATTTGAACCGGCATATAAGACATCTTTTCTATTTATTAAATCCATAAATTCTTTAGCAAATAAATTTCCAAGATCTTTCTTTTTTCCTTTTGAATTTTCAGAAAATTGCAAGGTTGGTTCTTGCCCTTTTTTTGGCCTCTTGTAGCTTAAATAGCCAAAGAAGTATCTCACGTGTTCATTTTTATCATGACTTTTAGGAGATTTGTATATTTCAATAATAGCTTTTTTAACATCCTCACTAATGGTGCTATTATTTAAAATTGTTTTATTTTTTATTTTTTCAACTAACGCCTTTTGCTCGGCTGTTAAAGTTTCTTCTGTAGTATCTGCTTTTTGTGCGTCTCTTTTGATTTGTTCAAAGAATTTTTTAAGACCTTTAGTAATATCTTTAACTTTGCGAGAAGTTGTATTTTCCTGATCTACAATACTTTTTTGTTTATTTAACTCAGCCTCTAATTTATTTTTAAGACCATCTTGTTCAGGCTTTTTTAATGTCTTAATAAACTCTTTAATTTCATTTTCTAATTTATAAAAATCGGCTTTTGCTGCTTTTTTAGTATCATCAGTTTTTGATTTATTATCATTTTTTTTCTTTTCTGCCTTAGCTTGATTAATTGCGTCATTAATTTCATTTGTGGCAGCAAGAAATTCATCCTTAGAACTTGATTTAGTTATCGTTTTTTTATTTTTATTAACTTTTTCTTCTAATGTCTTCTTAATAGTTGCGTATTCAGGTTTTGCTTCTAATGTTTTAATTAGTTCATTAGCTTTAGAAATAACTTTGTCATATTCTTCTTTAGCATTTTCTAAATTTTTATTAGAATTATTTAAATTATGAACATCAATTGATTGTTTTTCACTATTAGCAGTTTCAATAGCACTTATCAATGATTTAGTAGCATTTTCATACTGTTCTTTTGTACTTTTATCGCTAATTCCTTTTTTTGCTAAATTAATAGATGATTCCAATTTTGTTTTTATTTCTTTATATTCATCTTTTGAAAGCGTAGTTAGTAATTCGTTGGCTTCATTCAATTTAGATTCATATATTTTTTTAGCTTCGCTTAATAATAAATCAGGTTTTGAATCAAAGCTTTTTTTCCTAATCTCACTAACCTGACTAACGAGTTTTGATAATGCTTCTCTAAAATTAATATTTGATGATTTGTCAGAATTTAACACTTTCTTAGCATCATCAATTACCTTTTTAATCTCGGTTTTTTGTGATTCGTTAAGCTTACTATTAGATTCTAATTCTAATTCAAAAGCTTGAATTTGTTGTGCTAATTCTTTTTTTGGTTTTGCTTTCATAACTAAACCAACCGATAAACCGGTAGCAAGTAAAACTACTGCGCCTGTAATAGAACCTAACGTGATTCATAATTTACTTGACTTTTTCATTTTTTTATAATCTCCCTAAATTTAAAAATAAATTTTACTAAACAAATTTATTAAATCATTTAAACTGTTATTATTCTACAATGCTAGGATTTGTTTTAAGCATATTCTTTAATTCATCACTTTTGAATAACACTATTTCATAATTTTTTTCATGTCCCTTAAATTTAAAGGGCAATACGACAGTTCCGTCTTCTTTTAATTCAAGCGATAAGGCTTTTCTAGCATTGCTTGCTTTAGATGAAGTTGGAAAAACAATTTCTTTCTTTAATACTAAGTTAACAAATTCGCTAGCAAATATTTCATGGCCAAGATTTTTCGCCTTAATCTTTCCTTTTGGTCTTTTTTCTGAGAATTTAAAATCATGAGTTTTTTTATCAAAACTTATATATCCAAAGTAATAATTTACCTTTTCTTCATTAACTCTAGATTTCTTTTTAAATATTTCAATAATTGAATTTTTTACATCCTCGGTAACGGCAGCTTCTTTTATAATTGTTTTATCCTTAATCTTATCAACTATTTTTTGTTGTTCTGGATTTAAATTTTCTGATGCCTGTTCGCTTCTTTGAGATTCTTTCTTAATTTGTTCAAAAAAAGTCATAAGTTTCTTTGTAATTGTTTGAATTTTTTTGGCTGTTAAATTTTCTTTATTAATGTCATTTTTGCTTTTTTCTAATTCAGCTTCAAGTTTCATCTTAAGTTGAGTATGCTCAGGCTTTGTTAATGATTTTTGAATAAATTCAGTAATTTCAGTTTCAAGTTTTTTAAATTCAGCTTTTGCTTCATCATTTTTTTGTTTTAAAATTTCTTTTTTATCTATTTCCTTTTTTTCATTATTAGCAGATTCGATAGCAGTTTCCAATTCCTTAGTTGCACTTTTATATTCTTCGTCAGTGGTTTTATCATTAATCTTTGCTTTAATTTGGTTTAATGAATCATCTAATTTTTTCTTGACATTTTCATATTTAGCTTCCTTAAGAGAACTTGATAATTCCTCAGCCTCCTTTAATTTTTCTTCATAATCTTTTTTAGCATCAACCTTTGGTGTGGTTTGCTTATCAAGTTCTATTTTTGCTTTTCTTGCATTGTCAAAAGCTTTTTCTAGTTTTTTTATTGCTTCTTTAAAATCATCAATGGTACTGCTATCACTAACACTATTAACAATCGCTTGAACTTCTTCCTGTAATTTATCTTTTATATCTTTATATTTGTCACCAGCTAATTCAACATCATATATATCAAGAAAATCATTGGATAATTTATTATAAAAAATCTGTTGTTGTTCTTCTAATTGGTGTTGTATTTTATCATCAATTGTTTTTTTATCATTCTTAGTTTTTTCTATTAATTCAGTTATTAACTTTGTAGCACTATCATATTGTTGTTTAGTACTCTTGTTTGTAACTTGGTCTTTTAATTTCTTAAATGATTCATCAAATTTTTGTTTAATATCTTTGTATAAATCACCATCAAGTTCTTTTGATAATTTATCTCCTTCACTAATTTTTTCTTCATATTTATTTTTAGCTTCCAATAAATTCTTTTCTTCCAAATCAATTTGCTCTTTTAATTTCGAAGCTTCATTTATTGCTATTTGTAATTTAATTTTGGCTTCATCATAATCATGTTTTTTACTTTTGTTATTTAAATTATTAGTTATTTCTTTGATGGATAGATCTAATTTTGCTTTAACATCATAATACTTATTAGCTAAAAGCTTGTTTGATAGTTCTTTTGCTTCTTTAACTTTGTCATTAAAATCATTTTTAGTATTTTCGAGAGTATCAATTTCTTGTTTAGCTTGTATAGCTTCTTTTATCGCTACTTCTAGTTTTTGTTTTGCTTCGTCATAGTCGCTTTTTAAACTGCCATCATTTATATTTTTTGTTGACTCATAGATAAATAAATCAAGTCTAGATTTAATAGCTTCATACCTTGGATATGATAATAGTATTTGTAATTGTTTAGCTTCTTGTAACTTGTTATTATACGATTTTTTTGCAAACCTCTTTAACTTGTCAATATCCATTTCTTCAGTATTTGGATTTTGTTTAATTTCTTCAACAGAATTAACTAATTGCGCAATGGCATTTTCAAAATTTAAGTTTTGTGAAGAAGTGCCAGAAAGAAAAGCCTTGGCAGCTTCTATTGCGAGCTTAATTTTTGTCTTCTGGTTTTCGTTAAACGAAATATTAGTTTTTAATTCTTTTTCATATTGATCAATCTTTTGAATTAAAACATTTCTAGGCATAGATTGTTGTACAGTATAGATTGATATTCCCGCGGCTGCGACAATAGTTCCAACATTGGCTCCGCATAATGCAATTAATAATTTACTAGACTTCATTACGTACTCCTTATTTATAAAAATAATTACTAATTATATATTTAAAACTCATTGAACCTATTTATAGTCGCTAGGTTTCTCATTGCTTGTAAATAATTCAATTTCATATACCTTGGTATGATCTTTAAACTTAAATGGCAATACTATTTTTCCATCACTTTTTAATTCAAGAGCTAACGCCTTTCGAGCACTTTTACCTGTTTTATTAGTTGGAAAAATTATTTCCTTTTCATAGACAAGTTTAATAAATTCCTCATCAAAAAATCCAATACCAAGATTCTTATGTTTTATTTTGTTTTTATTCTTTCTAGTAGGCTTTTTCGATGAGAACTCAAAACTTTTATTTTTAAATTCAATGTATCCGAAATAATAATGAAAATTTTCACCAGGTACTTTGCTATTGTCTTTAAGTACTTCTAAAATATAATTTTTAACTTCTTCTGTAATTTTATCTGTCTTTAATAATGTTTTATTATTTAACTTATTAACTATATTTTTTTGTTCTTGTGTTAATCCATCATCAGGTTCTTCGTCCTTGTTTACTTCTAATTTAGCTTTTTCAAATATTTTTGTAAGTTTTTCCGTTGCTTTTTTGATTTTATTAGGTGTTGATGATTCGCTATTAACTATTTGTTTTTGCTTATTTAATTCATCTTCTAAATTAGTTTTAATGCTCATTTGACTAGATTTTGTTAATGTTTTTAAAAAATCTTCGACCTTTACTACCAAGGCCATAAATTCTGCTTCAGCATCCTTTTTTTCTTTTTCAGTATTTAATTTCTTATCAATTTTTTTCTTTTCTGACTTAGCTATTTTGATGGCTTTATCTACCTCACCAATTGCATTACCAATTTCTTCTCTAGTATTATTCACATTTACTGAATCTTTCTTTTCTTTAACCACCTTTTCTAAATCGTCTTTAATATTTTTATATTCATTGTTACTACCGAGCTCAGTAGCAATTCTTTCTGCTTCTGCAACTTTTTCATGCAATTTTTCTATTAATTTTAATCTAGCTCCGATTTCTAGTATTTTATCATAAGCACTAGCAATTAACTCTTCCAATTCCTTAGTTGCTTCATCATACTCTGTTTTTGTATGTTTTCCACTACCTAATTTAGTTTTTATTTCTTCCACTTTCAAATCTAGCTTATTTTTGACTGAACTATATCTACTATCTGAAAAATTATCATTTTCAAACTTTTCAACCTCTTTAACTTTGGCATCATAAGCTGCTTTTGACACTTCAGTTTCCAAAATTGTTTCTTTGGCTTTTTTAGCTTTTTTAATTGCCTCTTCTAATTTATTAATAGCATCATTGTATTGATCTTTTGTTGATAAGCTTTGCGATGCTTCTTGAACCTCTTTATCAAATGTAGATTTAACTTCAACAAATTTAGATTCCATTAATTGTTTAGATAATTCATCAGCTTCACTTTTTTTAGATTCAAACGCTTTTTTGGCTTTTTCTAATTCAGAATCTTCGCTATCATCAATCATTTTCTTTTGCTTATTAGCTTCAGTAATAGCATCTTCCAATTTTCTAGTTGCTTCATCATACTCTGTTTTTGTATGTTTTCCACTACCTAATTTAGTTTTTATTTCTTCCACTTTTGAATGCAATTTGTTTTTGACCGAACTATATCTACTATCTAAAAAATTATCATTTTCAAACTTTTCGACCTCTTTAACTTTGGCATCATAAGCTGCTTTTGACACTTCAGTTTCCAAAATTGTTTCTTTGGCTTTTTTGGCTTTTTTAATTGCCTCTTCTAATTTATTAATAGCATCATTGTATTGATCTTTTGTTGATAAACCTTGTGATGCATCTTGAACCTCTTTATCAAATGCAGATTTAACTTCAACAAATTTAGATTCTATTAATTGTTTAGATAATTCATCAGCTTCACTTTTTTTAGATTCAAACGCTTTTTTGGCTTTTTCTAATCCAGAATCTTCGCTATCATCAATCATTTTCTTTTGCTTATTAGCTTCAGTAATAGCATCTTCTAATTTCTTAGTTGCTTCATCATACTCTGTTTTTGTATGTTTTCCACTACCTAATTTAGTTTTTATTTCTTCCACTTTTGAATGTAGCTTATTTTTGACTGAACTATATCTACTATCTGAAAAATTATCATTTTCAAACTTTTCAACCTCTGCAACTTTGGCATCATAAGCTGCCTTTGACACTTCAGTTTCCAAAATTGTTTCTTTGGCTTTTTTGGCTTTGTTAATTGCTTCTTCTAATTTATTAATAGCATCATTGTATTGATCTTTTGTTGATAAGCTTTGCGATGCTTCTTGAACCTCTTTATCAAATGTAGATTTAACCTCAACAAATTTAGATTCTATTAATTGTTTAGATAATTCATCAGCTTCACTTTTTTTAGATTCAAACGCTTTTTTGGCTTTTTCTAATTCAGAATCTTTGCTATCATCAATCATTTTCTTTTGCTTATTAGCTTCAGTAATAGCATCTTCTAATTCCTTTGCAGCTCGGTCATATTGATCCTTTGTAGTTTTATCATTAATTAAATTGGTGTTTCTTTGAATAGTTCCATCTATTTTTTTCTTAACTTCTTCATATTTTGAATCAACTAATATAGAAGACAATTTCATAGCTTGCTGCAACTTTGCATTATATCTATTTTTAGAATTTTCCTTTTCTTTAATATCTGGGACTGGTTCAAAATTTTGTATGATTGCTTCATATGAACTAACTAATTGCGAAATAGCATTTTCAAAATTAGTATCATCCACGTTTTGCCCAATAAGAACCTTATTAGCTTCTTCGATAGCTTGTTTAATAGCAACCTTTTGTTCTTCACTAAGTCTTTTATTAGTTACCAATTCTTCTTGAATTTCTTTAATCTTTTTAATCAGAGCGTTTCTTGGTTTTTGTTTAATAGTTGTAGAAATAGAAATTCCTACTGATGCAATAATAGCACCCACATTAAGGGTACATAATGTTATTAATAATTTACTAGATTTTCGCATTCTTTAATACCTTTATGAAAGTTTAAGTTGTAATTTAATTATATATATTATATATTGTAGTACAGAGTGAAAATAATCATTATTTTCTAACTTGTTTTGGAATTTTTTTTAAAGAAAATTTAGGGTTTTCTTTAGGTTTAATGTAAAAATCTAATTTATAGTTATTTTTATAGTTTTTTATATTAGCTAATATATTTTAAATATCTACTGGCAGTTAAACTAACGCCAATAACTTATTTGAGTCCTTAAAAAAATAAATAAAATACAGATTTCTCTGTATTTATAGTTTTTTATTTTGTTCTGCCAATTTCTTTTTTAAAACAACTTCTTCAATAATAGTATATTTCTTTTCATTTGTTTTTTTAAACTTGATTTCTGTGTCAATTGGTTTAACGTCAATATTATTGACAATCAATGAAAGCAAATTATCTCTAAATTCAACAATCCCACGATCGATGTAAAAAATCCGGTTATTATTATCTTGATCTTTAATAATTATTTGTGAGGGAACTAATGCCGCTAAAAATGGAACAGCATCTTTCATTAGACCAATTTGCCCCTCAGTAGTGGTAAATGTTACGATACTACCTTTACCTTGATAATATACACAATTTGGTGTTGTTATAACTATTTCAATGAATTTATCATTCATAACTATTTGTCAAATACATATCCAAGGTTTTTAGCTTTTTCAATAACATCTTCAATAGTACCAACATATAAAAATGCTTCTTCTGGTAGATCATCATATTTTCCACTTAAAATTTCTTTAAATGATCTAATGGTATCTTGTAACTTAATGTATCTACCCTTTATACCACTAAATTTTTCAGCAACAAAAAATGGTTGGGACAGGAAACTTCTTATTCTACGTGCTCTAGCAACAACCTTCTTGTCTTCCTCTGATAATTCATGCATACCCAATATTGCAATAATATCTTGTAATTCCTTAAATCTTTGCAAAATATTTTGTACTTCTCTCGCAGTATTGTAATGATCTAAACCAACGATATTAGGATCCATCATACGGGAATTAGAACCCAATGGATCAATAGCAGGATAAATACCTAATGCTGCAATATCACGATCTAAAACAGTTTTCGCATCTAGATGAGTAAATGTGGTCGCAGGAGCAGGGTCAGTAAGGTCATCAGCAGGAACATAAACTGCTTGAACAGATGTTATTGATCCCTTATTTGTAGAAGTAATTCTTTCTTGCAATTGCCCCATTTCGACCGCTAATGTTGGTTGATACCCAACAGCAGAAGGCATTCTACCTAGCAATGCCGAAACTTCTGAACCTGCTTGGGTAAATCTAAAGATATTATCAATGAATAAAAGCACATCTTGGCCCATTTGATCACGGAAATACTCGGCCATAGTTAGTGCAGTAAATGGTGCTCTCATTCTAGCGCCTGGAGGCTCATTCATTTGTCCAAATACTAATGCAGTTTTATCTAAAACACCACTTGCCTTCATTTCATGGTATAAGTCATTACCCTCTCTTGTTCTTTCGCCAACACCGGCAAATACTGATAAACCACCATGTTGTTTTGCAATATTATTAATCAATTCTTGTATTAAAACAGTTTTGCCGACACCAGCCCCACCAAAAAGACCAATTTTTCCACCTTTAATGTATGGTATTAATAGGTCAATAACCTTAATACCAGTTTCAAATATTTCTAAAGTGGATTTTTGTTCTTCAAAACTAGGTGCGCTTCTATGGATAGGCATTTGTTGCTCAAAATCGCCTCCTAGCAAGTCAATAGGTTGACCTAAAACATTAAACATTCTTGAAAGAATTTCCTTACCAACAGGTGCAGTAATTGGTCTTTTAAGGTCTAAGACCTTCATGCCACGTCTTAAACCAATGGTTAAACTCATGGCTATTGTTCTTACAGTGTCATTACCAATATGTTGAGCAACCTCAAGAATTTGTTTGTTGTTAGGGTTTTTTTCATCAATAACTTCCAAGGCGTTAAGCATTTTAGGTGCAGTGCCTTCCTTAAATCTGACATCAATAACAGCACCAAGAATTTGGGTAATAACACCATAATTTAATTCATTATTTTTTTTATTAGTCATTTTCTTTATCCTTTCTTTAAGATCCGACACCATTAACAATTTCAGTCAATTCTTGTGTTATCTTTGATTGACGCGAACTATTATATTCAATTTTTAATTCATCAATAAGGTCCTCGGCATTATCAGAAGCCTGTTCCATTGCTGTTCTTCTTTGACTAGTTTCTGCCAATTTTGCATTAGTTAAAGCATGAAAAATAGATGCTTCAAAGAATATTCTAAATGAGTTAATTAAAATGGTTTCAGGGTTGGGCTCAAAAACAATCTCCCTGATCCCTTTATCTTGGTGAAAACTTTGGTTATTTTTTTCGATTTTGCCAATCGTGTTTGCTGAAATTGGAAAAATTTCTTGAACGACAGGATCGGCCTTTAATGGGTTTTCATAATTGGTATAAATTAATTTAACTGAATTTAAAAGTGATATTTCTAAAACATCATAAATCTTATTTGAAATCACTTGAGCTATTTCATATGTTGGATTATCACCGATTTGTGTTAAGGTTTGGATAATGTGATATTTTTTATTTTTTTCAATTAGGCTTAACAATTTAGAGCCAATAACAATCAAAATATCTTCACCTGTAACAACTTCATTTATCATTTTATACATTTCGGAATTGAATGATCCACATAGACCTAAATCACTCCCAAAAATAATATATAAATTACGACGATTGCTAAATTTTCATGCATGCTTATTTAATAATTTGTCAATATCCTGCGTTGAATTTTTTACAAGATTAATAAAAATAGCTTCAACATTTTTAAAGTAAGATTTAACCTCACTAATTTTGTTTTTAATTTTTGAAAACTTAGCAGTGGCTACAAGTTCCATAGCCTTCGTTATTTTTTTGGTAGAATTAATTGAATTAATACGTTGCTTTATTTTTTGCAAGCTTTCCATGGTAATTCAGGAATAGGCATAAAGTTTTCAGGATTATATAGGGGAATAGTCTTTATAAACAAGTCATTAAATAAAATGATTTGATTATAAATTTCTTCAATTAATTCATTAGTTCAATCATTAGATTCATCGATCTTTCTCATGATTTTTATTGCTTTAGGTTCTGTTGCAAAATAAGTTAGAATTTCTTGACGATATTTAATAATGTTGTTTTTAGGGATTACATTAATTAAGCGATACTTAGCAAGGAACAATAAGATAATTTGTTGACCAGGAGAATATGGTGAAAATTGTGACTGTTTCAACAACTCATAGACCTTAGCACCATGTTCCAAAATAATTCTTGTATTTTGGTCTAAATCAGAACCAAATTGTGCAAATGCTTGCATTTCATTATATTGAGCTAATTCTAGCTTTAAACTTGAAACCACCTTTTTAGTCATTTTGGTTTGCGCGGCTGAACCAACTCTACTTACAGAATAACCAATATCAATTGCAGGTCTTTGTCCAGAATTAAATAAAGATTCTTTGGTAAAAATCTGACCATCAGTAATTGAAATAACATTAGTTGGAATATATGCTGAAATATCTTCAGCTTGTGTTTCGATAATTGGCAAGGCAGTTATTGAACCACCACCATAATCGTTATTTAGTTTTGCAGATCTTTCTAGTAATTGCGAATGTAGATAAAAGACGTCACCAGGATATGCTTCACGGCCGGGAGGTCTTCTTAACAATAAAGATAATGTTCGATAAGCAACGGCATGTTTTGATAAGTCGTCATAAACTATTAAAACACTTTTACCTCTTGCCATTCATTCCTCAGCAATAGTTACGCCAGTATAGGGTGCTATATATTGCAATGGCGCACTTTCAGAAGCTGATGCTGCAATGATAGTTGTGTATTTCATTGCATCATTCTTTTCAAGCTGATCAACAATTTGGGTAATTGTTGAATTTTTTTGGCCGATAGCCACATAGATACAATAAACATCTTTGCCTTTTTGGTTTAATATCGCATCAATGGCAATGGCTGTTTTTCCTGTTTGTCTATCACCAATAATTAGTTCACGTTGTCCTTTTCCAATAGGAATTAAAGCATCAATTGCCAAAATACCAGTATGTAAGGGTTCTGAAACTTCCTTACGTGTCATAACACCAGGCGCAATTTTGAAAATTGGTCGCTTTATTTCACTATTAATTTTACCCTTACCATCAATTGGTAATGCTAGGGCATTAATAACGCGGCCCAATAAAGCGTCACCCACTTGAACCGAGATAACGTTGTGTGTTCTCTTGACATGTGAATTTTCCACAATATTACGATCATCGCCAGTAACAACAACACCAACCAACTCTTCTTCAAGGTTTAAGGCCATACCAACAATACCGCAATCAAATATTACTAATTCACCATATTCAACATTAGTTAAACCACTAACTAGAGCAATACCGTCACCAACAGTAATAACTCTACCTACTTCATCATAACTAACAGTTTCGTTGAAATCTTTAATTTGATTTTTAATGATAGCTGATAAATCACTGGGTTTTAAAGCCATATCTTTCCTTTCATTATTCTAATGATTTTATCTTGTTTAATTTTCCCAAAACAGAGTTATCAATCAAGTACTCATCTACTTTTATTCTTATTCCACCGATTAAATCAGGGTCTATATGATTAGTTAAAGTAACTTTTGCATTTAGATCAGATGAAATCTTTTTTTCAAGGTTTTTCATCTTATCAGTACTTAATGGTTTAACTGAATATACATAACCATACTTAATATTTAATTTTTCATTTGCTAATTCAATAAAGCGATGAAATATAATATCCATATATTTAACAATATGTTTTCTGGTTGCTAATTTAATAATATTTAATATATATGGATGGTATGAATCAAAAGCCTCACTAATTAACATAAACTTTTTTTCTTCCGTTATATCAAAAGAATTTAAGATTTTTAAATAATCTTTATTTTGTTTCAAAACCTTAATAATGTCAGCAGTCTGATTAGTAATTTCCTGAAGTTGATCAGACCCATTAGCTAAATCATATAAGGCAAATGATCAATTATTAATTACTTCATTTAATTCAGTCATATCTATTTCTTAATAACCTCATTAATCATTTTGACATTATCAGCATCTTTTATTTCACGGCCAATAATTTTTTTAGCAATTTCAACAGCATTTTCCATAATAATTTTCTTTTGCTCTTTACTGAATTCAACACGCTTTTTATTAATCAAAATTTCTGCTTGTTCTAACATCATTTCAGCTTTTTTCTTCGCAATAGCTGAACCACTATTTACAATTCTTTCACTTTCAGCTTTTGCATTATTGATAATAGTTCTTGCCTGATTAGTAGCCTCAATTATTTTTAAATCATGTTCTTCTTGTATTTTTAGTGCTTCATCTTTTGCTTTGATTGAAGCATCAATATTACTTTGAATTAATTCTTGACGCTTTTTAACCATTTTCTTAATTGGTTTATATACCAAAAAAGTAATAATAATGGTTATTAGCATTAACACAATTAAAGAAAAAACAAATAGAGGCCAATTAAATGTTAAGCCAGAGAAGGTTTTTTCTAATTCTTCACTAACCCCCCCTTTACCTTCAGGGGCTTTCATAAGATAAGTTAATACTCTCATATAAATCAAAAAATAATTTAACTATACAAAGATTAATAATAAAGCAATAACTAAACAATAAATTGATGCAGTTTCAACAATAGCCAAACCTAAAATTAATAAAGTACGAACTTTAGATAAAGCTTCTGGGTTTCTACCAACAGCTTCACAGGCTTTAGCAACGGCCATACCTTGACCAATCGAAACAAATCCAGCTCCAAAGATTGCTAACCCGGCGCCTAACATTGTTAAACCGTATGCAAAGGGGTAATTTTGACCGCTAGCATCACCGGCTTTACTTGGGTCAAATCTATTAATAACATCTGAAATTTTATCTAATTTATCAATCATTTTTTTCTCCTATATTTTTAAAAATATTTTAATTACTTTCTTGAATTAATTGTTTATTAGCGATAATTTTACTTTTTCAATCTCTAATTTTTTTCTTATGTTTTTCCTTAACGTCTTCCTCAGCTGCTTGCGCCCAATATGACATTGTCAACACTACAAAAACAAATGCTTGAATAATACCATCAAATAAATCAAAATAAAGATTAAATGCCGGCAATACCACAACACCAAATGGATTGAATGTCGAAGCTTCAGCACTAACATCAAGACCAATAATTTTTGCTCATATATTGTTTAAGAAAATTGTTGCCAATGAAACAAGAACAACTCCCCCAATGATATTTCCATATACCCGGAAAGTCATAGAAACAATTGGTGAGAAATTTGAAGCAAATTCTAATGGATTTAGCAATTTAATAATATGCTTAATTTTGTTATAAGCTATCCCAACACCAGCCGTTCCTAATCAAGACACCACTGTGGCAGCTAAAACCGCAGATAAACTCGAGCCAACCGGAGCAAAACCAACTAATGATAATATGTTTCCAAAGAACATAAACACAAATAATGATATTAAGTATGGATTTGCTTTATCAAACTTCGATTCATGTGTATCACTAAAGAAATTATCTCCGCCGATAATAGCTGTTTCAACTAGGATTAAAGCAGCATTAGGTGCCTTGTCAACTTTTTGTCGTTTTACTGCTACATAAATTAAAACTGACAAAATAAGAACAATAAAAACTAAGGATATTAATGAAAATATTTGATTACTATTAATTTCTGTCGAACCAAATCAATTAATTTTTAGTAATTTATCCATTTAGCTCCTTTCTTTTATTAACCATAGTAACAACGGCCCACACTATTGAAAAAATGGACAATAGAATATAAGGTGCTGTCATTGTGATTGTATTAAATGGAAAAAAAGCAGCATTTAAACCGGGATAGTCTTTGTGAAGGTAAGTATTAATATAAATAAAAATAGCAAATATTGCTCCATTAAAAATATTCAATGCAAAAAATATAAGAACAGAAATAAGCATCCTTATTTTATAATGTTTTTTACCTTGAACATTAATACTATTTTTCACAATTTTTAGGATCACATATACTGATAATAAAAATAATAAAAAACTAACTATACCCACTAAATACCCTAACAATAACGAGTAGTCAAAAAATGACATTGATGAAAATATTAACAACAACGCAACATTTAATGTAGTATAAGTTATTCAAATTTTTTTTCCATGTGTTTTATTCATGCTCAAGTGGTTATTTTTATATTTTAATAACCTAATGTAAAATTATATTACTTTTGAATTTTTTGTTTTTATAAATATATTCACAAAATAATGCCAAAAAATATACATCCTTAAAACCTAAAATCAAATATGAAAAAATAGTTTTTTAGCACTTTATTTAGCACTTTAAGCAATAGAGTGCTAAATTATGTTATAATTAATATATATTTAAATTAAGGAGGTCGAAATATGCATGCATCATGAACACCTGCAGAGGATAACAAAGAAGATAAAGACCCATTATTAAAATATGGCCGCAATCTTACTGAACTGGCTTTGGAAGGAAAGCTAGAACCAGTTATAAATCGCGACGAAGAAATAAGATCATTAGTAAGAATCTTATCTCGCAAGACAAAAAATAACCCAGTTTTAATTGGAGAACCAGGCGTTGGAAAAACAGCAATTGTTGAAGGATTAGCTAAAAAAATCATTGATAACCAAGTGCCTGAGAATTTAAAAAATAAAAAAGTATACGAGCTTAATATTTCATCTATTGTTGCAGGAACACAATTTCGAGGTCAATTTGAGGAAAGAATTGAAGCTATTTTAAAAAGAATTAAAGATTCTAATGGCGAAATTATTCTTTTTATTGATGAAATTCATATGATCGTCGGAGCTGGTGGAACAGGTGATAGTAGTATGGATATAGGTAACATGTTAAAACCAATGATGGCAAGAGGACAATTACACCTAATTGGCGCTACCACTCTCGACGAATACAGAAAACACATTGAAAAAGATTCTGCTCTCGAGAGAAGAATGCAAAAGATTTTTATTAATGAACCAACTATTGAGGACACCATTACCATTTTAAGGGGAATCAAAGAACGACTTGAAACTTTTCATGAGGTAAAAATCAAGGATGAAGCCCTAGTAGCCGCAGCAAACCTATCGGCCAGATATATCCAAGATCGTTTTCTACCTGATAAGGCAATAGACCTAGTAGATGAAGCCTCAGCATCTATTAAAACAGAAATGAAGTATATTCCCGAGCCAATTGAAAAACTAAATTATGAAATAACTAAACTGGAGATCGAAAAGGCAGCAATAAAAAACTCTGTTGGTAAAGAAAATAACAACAATAATGACCGCATAAAACAAATAAATGAACATCTAACAAAAATCAAGGCAGAGCATAAAAAGCTGTCTAGCCAATGAGAAGAAGAAAAAAATTTAATTGCTAAACTATCCTCACTAAAAGACAATATTGAAGATTTAAAAAGACAGCTAAACACTTTACAAAATGAAGGCAAATACCTTGAAGCTTCAAAAGTTATGTATGTTTTATTACCAGAACTTGATGATTCAAAAAAAGAAATTGAAAACAAACTAACCAATTTGCCAAATCGTTTAATAAGAGAAACAATTGATGAGGGAGAAATTGCTGAGGTTGTAAGCAAATGAACTAAAATACCGGTAACAAAATTGCTTGAAAAGCAAAAAAATAAACTTCTTAAATTAAGTGAAAATCTTGCATTAAGGGTTAAAGGGCAAATAAATGCTATCAACCTAGTTTCAGAAGCTATCAAAAGAGCTAAAGCTAATATTAATGATCCTAATCGACCTATTGGTTCATTTCTATTTCTAGGGCCAACAGGTGTAGGAAAAACAGAACTTGCTAAAGCATTAGCATTCAATCTATTTGACAATGAAAACAATATTATTCGTTTAGATATGTCTGAATATATGGAAAAACATAGCATATCAAAACTAATCGGTTCACCCCCAGGATATATTGGATATGATGATAATGGTGGTCAATTAACAGAAAAGGTAAGACAAAACCCTTATTCAATAGTTTTATTTGATGAAATTGAAAAAGCTCATGCTGATGTTCTAAATATTCTTTTGCAAATATTGGATGACGGGATACTAAGCGACAATAAAGGTCGAAAAATAAATTTTCGAAACACAATAATTATAATGACCTCAAACATTGGATCAGAACAAATTATGACAAAAATTCCTAGCAAGGATGAAATTATAAAAATCTTGTTAACTAAGTTTAAGCCGGAATTTATTAACCGTATTGATGAAATTGTTCCATTCAATAAATTGAGTAACTCAGTCACAAAAGAAATTGTTGATTTAGAATTAAAAAAACTAGCCAACCGTATTTCGATAAATATTAAATCTGAGTTGCAATACGATCAAGGAGTTATCGACTATATTGCAGATAAGTCATATAACACAGCTTTTGGTGCTAGAGTTATTAGAAGATTTATTCAAAACAATATCGAAAATAAACTTGCAGATTTTATATTACGCAACTCAATAAAAGAAGATTCGATTATTTATCTATCAATTGTAAACAATGAAATTAAAATAGAAATAGATCATGAAGGTAATTAAAAAAAATACAAGGCAATTAGCCTTGTATTTTTATATGGTACATCCTGTGGGGATCGAACCCACGACCCAGGGATTAAGAGTCCCTTGCTCTACCTGCTGAGCTAAGGATGCATTTAAAATAATACCTAATAAATTATAAACAAATATCTTTGATGATATTAAAAAAAATAATTATTTATTGCAAATAAATGTAAGACTTTTCAGGAATACAATAAATTAAACCAATTTTATTAATATTTCGCAAGGCATAAAATACTATGAAATAATTAAAAAAGTCTATTAAAAGATTAAGTTTTAATATAAAAAGCAATATAAATAATGTTTATATAATCCGAGGCCTTCAATATAATATAAAAACCTACAAAATTTAGTAAAATTTTTTAGTTATATACTGATATATTTTAAGGAGTTTACTATGCTAGATGTTTGTGGAATAAGCAAAATCTTTCCAGATAAAAAATTATTTACCAATATCAATCTGAAATTCTTGCCTGGAAATGTGTATGGAATAATTGGAGCTAATGGTGTAGGAAAATCTACTTTTCTAAAAATTTTAAGTGGCGAGATCGAGGCAACTGAGGGTCAAATTATTAAAGAAAAAAATGCTCGTATGAGTGTTTTGAGCCAAAACCAAGATGAATTTAATGATTTTAATGTTACTGATGTTGTAATCATGGGCAATAAGGAACTTTATCAAATAAATATTGAAAAGAATAAAATTTATGAAAACCCTGAGGCTACAATGGAAGATTATGAAAAGGCAAGCCACTTAGAACAACTTTTTGGAGAAATGGGCGGATGAAACGCTGAAAATGATGCCCAAACTCTTCTTTCAAATTTAGGTATTGAACCTGAAAAATGAAATATGCAAATGTCTAATCTTAAAGCAAACGAGAAAGTTAAAGTTTTATTAGCAAAAGCCCTATTTGGAAATCCAGACATCTTGATCATGGACGAACCAACTAATAGATTAGATTTAAAGACTATAAAGTGATTAGAAAACTTCTTAATGGATTATCCAAATATTGTCATTGTTGTTAGTCATGATAGCGACTTTTTAGATGCAATATGTACCCATATCATTGATATCGACTATTCAGAAGCGAAGTTATTTGTTGGTAATTATTCATTTTGAAAGCAATCGAGTCAATTATTAGTTGAAATGCAACAAAAAACCAATCTAAAAAAAGAAGAGCAAGCACAAAAGTTGCGTGAATTCATTGCCAGATTTTCTGCCAATGCTTCAAAATCCAAACAAGCAACAAGCCGGAAAAAATTATTAGAAAAAATTGTGATTGATGAACTAAAACCTTCATCAAGAAAGTATCCATATATTAAATTTGAACTAAATAGATTGCCCGGAAAACAAATTTTAAATGTTCATAATTTAACATATAAAAATGAAAATGGAGACACACTATTTGAAAATGTAACTTTTTCCTTAAAACCTGGTGATAAAATGGTTATTGTAGGCAATGATGATATTACTAAAACCAGATTCCTTGAAATATTAATGAATAGAAGAAAGCCAACTTCCGGGACTGTTGAATGAGGTATAACTATTTCTCCTAACTATTTTCCCTCAAATAATCAAGAATATTTTAATGAATCAGAAAGCATTATTGATTGATTAAGTAAATGGCCATTAAATAACACTACACAAGAAACAAAAGATAACAGTGATGCTAGAATGAGAGCATTTCTGGGAAGAATGTTATTTTCTAATGATAGTGTTTTTAAAAACGTCCAAGTAACAAGTGGGGGAGAAAAGGTTAGGTTAATGATGTCTAAATTGATGCTAGAAGAAAGCAACTTTTTAATTTTTGATCAACCTCTTGATCACTTAGATTCGGAGTCAATTGATAGCTTAATTGAAGGCGTTAAATCATATAAGAGCTCATGCATTTTTACAACCTATAATCGTGCTATGATTAAAGAATGCGCGAATGTTATTCTTGAAATAAAACCAAAATCAAGTTTCTTATTTTATGGAAATCTCGACGAATATGAAGAAGCTATGGGATATTAATTAATAAAATCCGGAAATTAGTTTCCGGATTTTTAAATTTAGCTAATTGCTTCAATCTATCTCGAAATAATCATATTTTTTTTCTCTTGACTTCTTTTCTAAAACCAAAAATGTTATTTTGTCTTCAAGTTCAAATTTGGTATTTTTTCTTAATGAATGACCTTTTTTTGACTCAATCCAACTTGAAAGTGTTTGATTCTTTTCCTTATCAGTTAATTGATAATCGAGATATTCATAAAGTTCCAATTGTTTTCATAGAACCTTCATTAAGACAGAACCCTTAGCTTCACATCTTTCAAGACTAATTTCGTAGATTTGTTCATCGTTGTCATATTCGTCATATATTTCGCCAACAACTTCTTCAAGAATATCCTCGATAGTAATAATACCTATTGGTTTATCATCACTGTTAGTTTCGGTAACGAAGGCCATTTGCGCGCGCGATTGTCTCAACTTTTCAAGTGCTGATGATAAGATTGAGTTAGCAGAAACCTTAGGAACAGTTTTAATATAATTTAAAATATTTCCTTTTTTAAGAAAAAATATATCCTTAAGCAACAATATGCCAATTAAATTACCATCTTTTTCAACTGGTATTCGTGAATAATTAGTTTCTCTAAACATTTTTAGTGCTTCTTGCATAGTAGCCTTAGAACTGATGAAATCCACATTTTTCATTTTAATATAATGCTGTGAAACCTTAGTTGAATCAAGATCTAAGACATTTTGGGCCATTGCAGATTCTTTAAATTCCAAAACACCCTCATCATGTGCGATATTTAATAAGTTTTTAACATCTTCCTCAGTATTGGTAATATAAATCTTCTTTCCAATTTTAGAAATAGGATATGTTATGGGAATAAATATTCAATATAACATTTCAATAAACCAATAAAATGATTTAACGGTTTTTTCTGGATAGCGCTTTGCAACCAATTTTGGCAATATTTCAGCAAATAAAACAATAATTGGTGTCATTACAATTGTTGAAATAATTGATGCCAAGCCTGCCTTAGGAGCTCCAAAGGCTTGTGTTAAAAGATAAACTAATAATGTTGAAGAACCAATATTTACCAGATTATTAGCAATCAGAATGGTTCCGAGTGTTCTATTAAAGAAATTGTGCTGTTTTAGAATTATTTTATATCTTTTTTGATTCTTTTCAATCATTGTCTCGATTTTGGCCTTGGTTAAAGAAGTATATGCCGTTTCAGTTGCGGAAAAAATTCCAGAACAAACGAGCAATATGGCTAGTAAAATTATTAATAAAGCGTAATGTCAAGGTTCGAGGTCCATCTAAATGTCTCCATGCAAAAATTTAAAATATAACTATCATTAGTATTATATAATAGCAAAAATAATTATTATTTATATTTAAATATTTTATAATGTTATATTATGTTTAAATTTGAAGATGTTAGTATAGTGCAATTACCTAAAAAAATATTACGAGAAAAATCAAAAGATGTAGAAATTCCCTTATCACAAGAAAATATTGATTTGATTGAAAAAATGATTTTTCATGTCAGCGATAGTCAAAAACAAAATACAAAATTTAGACCAGCTGTCGGTGTCGCAGCTATTCAATATGGAATACCAAAAAACATATTTTATATTCTGATAGTTGATAATAATAACAATGTGATTTTTAATGATGCCATAATAAACCCAAAACTTATTGGTCACTCAGAGCATAAAATTGCCTTATCGGAAGGTGAAGGATGCCTAAGTGTTAGCGAAGATTGACCAAATCAGGAAGGCTTAGTCCCTAGATATGCAAGAGTTATTTTTGATGGATATTCATATATGGAAAAGAAATACAAAAGATTTGAAGCAAGTGGCTATAGCGCAATCGTATTTCAGCATGAATTTGACCATTTACAAGGTGGATTATTTATAGATAGAATAAATAAAAAGAGTCCATGAGCAAAAGACAAAGATTTGCAAGTTTTGTAATAGAAAAATAGGTTAGATAATAACCTATTTTTTTTATTAACCTTTTTCAAAAAATAATGGAACATCAAACTCTATTTCCTTTTGGTTATTGCCATAGTTAGGTTCGATATAAATGCCATATTGAGAATGATATCTGCCTAGTTTCTCTTTATTTGTAGATAAGGTAATAATTCTACCTTTAAATTTTATTCGTGTTGATGTTTTTCAATCTTCATTATCAAAACCCTCAATTTTTATTGGAGATGTAAATAAAATAGGGGAATAAAAATTATTAGTTTCTGTTACAAAGTTAGATACAACCGTCATTTGTTCAATGCCGTTATTTATCTTATGTGGTTCACCAAAAGCCCAAGAATAATCAATTAATTTTGATGAGTCATTTTTAATAGAAAAAAATTTATCATTAAAGTCTTGTATAAATTTTCTAAATTCCGCTTTATATCTATTAATTTTTTCATTAGAAAATTTATCTTTTACATCAATAGGTAAAAGCAACTTATAAGCGACCTTATTCCTAATTGATTCAATAAATTTACTATCAAATTGGTCTTGTTTTTTCTTTATTGTTTCTTCATTAAATTGTTTTGTTTTTAATGTTGTATAAATAGGAAAATTTCTAATAACAAATTCAGTATTTGTCCCTTCTTGATGTTTAAAAACAAGATCAACAAACAATGTATTTTTAGATAATGTATCAATTACAAAATTTTCAAATTCAATTTTCCATTTAACATTAGAATTTTTATTTTCAAAAATTGCATATTCACTTATTTCTTTTTGAACATTTTTTTTAAACAAAAGACTAATATTATCGGAATCACTATTATTAATAATTTTAGCCATGACACTTTCTGGAGTGCCATCAATTTTTATATCGTTGTTTATTTTTATATTAACATCTTTGTTTTTATTATTATTTAAATTAAATGAGTATTTTTTAACACTATTAAACCAATAAATAAGTGCTTTTTTAGGTTTTGTAAGTTGTATACTGACTGTTGCAATAATAACAGAAGAAAGCAAAGCACCTGAAAGTGATCAAAATAATATTTTTCTTATCTTCTTTGCTTTTGTTAGACGTTGAGCAACTTTTTTATGTTTTAATTGGTCTTCAAAGCTAACATCCTTGTCAATCGAATCAACCCAATCAAATTCCAAATCTTTGTTATCTTTTTTCATTAATCCCCAAATTCAAATTCCGTTGTTTTTTCATCAGTATCAACTAAACCAAACTCATCAATTATATTATCCGGTGTATTCTCTATCTTTTTAAAATCAACCTGTTTTTCCTTATCTGCTCTAACATTAGTTTCTTTTAATTCTTCAAATTCAAAATCATTTTCTTCAACACTAGATAATCCTAATAATTCAATATTATTAAACTCATCTGTTTTATTGTTTATCTTGTTGGAATTTATTTTAAAATCATTAATTTCAGTTTTTGAGATAGTTTCATCATTTTCTTGATCAATTATATAGGTATCATCTTCCGAAAAATCAGATGATAAATTATTTAATGAAACTTCACTATCTTCGAATTCTTCATGTGTATTTTCATTTAAATTCATAATAACATCGGAAGAATAATCTTCATTATCCTGAGCAACTTCCAAATCATCTTGCTTAAATTGTTCTACCTTAAAATCATCAGTAAGAGAATCAATATCATCTGTCTCATCTGGATGAATTTCCAAATAATTATTTTGTTCTTCGAATTCATCAATTTCAACCGCTATTTGATTATGATTATCCATTTCTGCGACATAAAAATCATCGACGTCATCAATATGATCATTGTTTTTTGCTGTTTCATCACCTGTTTTTATATTATTTTCTTTCAAACTAACAATATTATTATCTTTTAGTTTAGTTTCTATATTCATATCTTCTTCTCCAGATTGAGGAATAAAATTAACTTCTTTATATTCTTTTAATTCATACATATTATTTTTTTGTAATTCTATAATAGCTTGATTTTCTACTTGTTGTTGTGATATCAATGCTTCTAAATATGCAAATATCTTATTTTTAATAATTGGCCATTCAATTTCAGAAATAGTAATAATTGGATATTCCTTAGATTCAAGAAACTTAATATTGTCTCTAAAAATAAGATATTTACGATAATCATTCTTATATAAAAAATTATCTAAAATAAATCCTTGAATAAGCTTGTTGTTAAGCTTATTAATTAAAACAATATCGATGGTTTTAGTTCCAACAGAGTAATCTGTTTCAAATTGAAGGTTTTTGTCATCAATAAAATTGCGAAGTTCATCTAGTACATCAACCTTAAATTTAATATCTTCGGGCAATGAAATAATTTTAGTAGCCAAAAAATCTTCAACCTCATCTAAATAATTTTTTTGCTCATCAATTGATAAGTCAAGAAATTTTAATCATTCCTTAAATACTATCATGTCAGCTGTTGATCGATCTGTAATTTCAATATCATCGGCATAAATCGATTTAACAACAAAGACCTTTTCTTTAGCGCGTGATATTGCCACATTAAGAGCATTTTTCCCGCCTTTTCTTGCAACGTATGTGTTATATAAAGCAGTATTTTTATCATACACAACTGACATAATAACCAAATCAGCTTCATCGCCTTGGATATTTTCAATATTTTTCAAAACAACTTTTTCACTATTTAGAGCATCTTCTAATTCTGAATCATTTCCGAATATTCTATTAAATAGATATTCTTGTTGTTTAACATTAAAAACTAGAATGATTATTTTGTTATATTTTTCAAGATTTTGCTTGCATAATTCAATAACCTTTTCACCCTCAGCAACATTCATGCTATTATCCCAAGTTCCATCAACTTGAAAAACCTCAATTGCTTTTTCATTAGAAACTGATAGTTCATAGTTATCAATAACATCAAGTTTTGATTCATAAAAATGCTTTGATGAAAAAGTCATTAATGTCGCCTTTTTAGAACGGTAATTTTTATCTAATAGCAGCGAATAAACACCTCTTGCCCTAGCATAATCTAGCAACGATTCAATATTGCCAAAGTCATCTTCTTCATCAAAACTATATGTCGCAGAGAATCATCTTGTGGGTTGCATTTGTTGGCTATCACCGGCAAGAATTTTTCGCTTTGCTAAATATAAAATTGGAATGCCCTTTTCAATAAACATTTGCGATGATTCATCAAGAATAGCAAAATCAAACTCCTGTTTAGACCACATCGACAAATCAAGTTCAGGAGTAGTGATAATTATTGGAAATAATATCTTAATCATCTCCTTATGTTTGTGAAAAAACTTGTAAGGCTTTAAATGGCCAGTTCTTATAGCCATAGCAAAGGAAGTATATTGCATTTTTTGCTCATCGCTAAAATTGGTCATCCGATCAAATGTTTTTTCAAGAAGCATCTTAACAATATTTTTATCATCATTTAAATAATTGGTTTTTTTGTTGAGAATTTTTTTATATTGTTTTTCAAAATTAGTAATTTCTTCAAATGAAACAAGATTTACATATTTAAGCGCCTCATCAATATCAATAGTCATTAAACTTTGATCATTCGATATTATTTCCGCCATGTTTTTAATTATTTTAGGAATAATACTAAAAATAGTGCATTTCTTATTAAAATTTTTTTCATATAGTTTTTTTATAATTAGCTTCTTATCACTAAATTCGCAACATTGATTATATTTAAGATTATGATCCATTTTTTTAAGGTTTTCATATGTTTGCACGCTAAAATTACCATTCATTACCGCGCTATAAAAATTAATGATATTATCTATATTTTTAGTTTGCTTAATTAAATTTACATTATCAACATAACTTTCATCTTCATCGCTAAAAACACTAAGACCTTCTTCAGCATTTGAATTTTCATAATTTTCTAACAAATGAATAAATTCACGCAATGGCTTGTAAAAATTCTCAGGTCTCAGATTTTTATCATTTAATGCAAATAAGCAAAAAATAGAAAGCTTTTTTAGCCTGCTACGTAAAACGTCTAATGCCGCTTTCTTTTGACTTACAACTAAAGCGGTGTAGCCTCTTGTCATAATATTAGTTATTAAATTAGAAATAGTTTGTGATTTCCCTGTCCCAGGAGGACCTCAAATAATTGTATCCTGATATAGTGACGAGATTGTTGCAACATCCTGAGAAAAATTAGTTTCTTGAATTTTAAAAAGCTTAAACTTGTTATCAAAAATTACTCTATTAACCTTTTCACGATATAAATTCTTATTAAAATTTGGATTTAAAATCTCATCGAACTCATCATTTTCAATAATTTTTTTCATTTGATTTCACAAATATCCTGACGAAACATTATAAAAACCAAGAACTATTCCGGGATAAAATTCTATTGAGCTATTTTCAATATTTTCAATTGTTAAATTTTTAATACCTTCTTTCAAAGTTGAGGGCATATTGAAGAGTGGTTTTCAAGCATTTTTAAAACTTTCAAATACTTCACGAATTGATAGGTTATTAAAATCAAATGAGTCAACATTGAGTGAAAAGCCTTCTTGATTCAAGAACGTGACTAGCTTGCTATTTACTCTTATGTCAGAACTAGAACTTAAGGTGACTAATGAATTTTTAACTTCAACTAATATCTCTTTAAAAAATAATGGAGCATAAATTGTTTTATTTTCTGTTTTTATTGATATATAGAAAAAGCCTATATGCAAAGGCCAAATATTGGTTTCAATATTGATATTTTGCGCTTTATTTAAAATTTTCTTTCACTTAACAACTGATTTTTGAAACTCCGTTTCCTGACTAGCAACAATAATGGCTTTTGCTTTTTCAAAATTTGTACCAAGCATCTTAAATAAATTTTCTGGTATTCGTTTATTATAGTCTTCAAAAATAGCAATTACTTCATTCTTATTTTTAGCTTCATAAACCTTTGTTGCAATCATCCGATTTGCAATATCAGAAATCGTGCAATTTATATTAAAATTATTGTATATATGATCAAAAGTTTCTTCACCGAAATTTTTTAACACATCAAAATATTTTTCGTTATCAATTGAACTGTACAATGAAGAATCAAAGGTATCAATATTTAGCAGATTAGCCATTAACATTTGATATTTGGTATTGTTATTCATTTTAATTTACCTCATTAATTAAGTGCTCTATGTGTTTGGCTACATTGCCGACTACAAAAGAAATAGTTTTACTTTGAATTGCAACTCCGGTTATACCATCAAGATTTTTTAATTGCGGTATAGCAATCTTGCTCTTATCAAAAAAATTAATTTTTAAAATTTTTTGTGTAGCCGATACCGATTTAATATTTTCTTTTCCACCTAATAGCGAAACAAACACATCAAAATTAAAACTTAATTTAGTTTCCTTTGAGAGATAATTCTTGGGTTTGGTTTGTCTAAATTTTTTCTTTCAATAAATTAAAATAAATCCAAAAGTAACTATGATTAAAAAGATATATAAGAATTTGTTTTTTGGGTTCATATTAACACCTTTTTCACTTAAAAATTTCTACTTTTAAATTATATTTTAATTTAAAATTAATATCAAAAAAACATTTAATTAATAGTAATTTTCAACAAAGATATCAAATAAAATTTATTAATTATTTTTTCAACTTAATTTAAGCATAAAAAAGTTATAATGTTGGATTATTAAATAATAAATTATTTAATATGATATTTTTAAAAAAGTTATAAAATTTATACAAGAATTTATTAAAAAAAGAAGGCACAAAATGGACAAAAAAAGAGTTTTAAGTGGAATTACGGCTACAGGAAAATTAACCATAGCAAACTATATTGGAGCAATAAAAAATATGGTTAAATTGCAAGAAAATTATGATAGCTATATATTTATCGCTGATCTCCATGCTCTAACCCTCCCTATTGAACCACATATCCTTGAAGAAAATCGTAAAAATATATACGCTTTATTTATTGCCTGTGGAATTGATCCTGAAAAATCGACCCTTTTTTTTCAATCAGATGTTATGGAACACGGTTTAATGAACTGGTTAATTTTAACAAATACAACTATTGGTGAATTATCCAGAATGACTCAATTTAAAGATAAATCTCAAAAAGTAAAAAGTTCAAATGGTATGGAAACAATTCCAACAGGACTTTTAATGTATCCAACATTGATGGTTGCTGATATTCTCTTATATGATGCTGATTTAGTGCCTGTCGGAATTGATCAGAAGCAGCATGTTGAATTAACAAGAAATATAGCTCAAAGACTAAATAATAAATTCAATATTAAATTCAAGGTTCCTGAGCCATATATACCGGAAGTTGGGGCAAAAATTATGTCACTAGTTGACCCAACTAAAAAAATGTCAAAATCAGATGCAAATGAAAAATCAGCAATTTATTTATTGGACGATCCTGAATTAGGATATAAAAAAATAATGAAAGCAGTTACTGATTCTGAAGGAAAAATTTACATCTCAGACGATAAGCCGGGCATTAAAAATTTATTATCAATTTATTCTTCACTTAAAGATATAGACTTAAGGGAAGCTGAACAACATTTCAAAGAAAAAAATTATGGTGAATTAAAGCAAGAAGTGGGCACCTTAGTTAAAGATTTTTTAACTAAAATTCAATCAAAATACAATGAAGTAATAAAAGATATCGAAAAAAAAGCAAAAAAGGGAGCACAAAAGGCTTCAAAAACTGCTTCAATTACTCTTAAAAAATTTATGAAAGGCCTAGGTTTAAATAATGAAATCAAATAATAAATTAAATCACTCAACTAGTCATCTATTAGCTGCAGCAATTTTAAAAATGTATCCAAATACAAAACTGGCAATTGGTCCTGCTATCGAGGAGGGTTTTTACTATGACTTTGAATTTGAAAATCCAATTTTTGAATCAGACTTACCTCGAATTGAAAAAACAATGAAAAAACTAGCTGAACAAGGTTATGAAATGAAAAAAGTCGAAAAAGACTTTTTCTCTTTTGAGAATCAACCCTACAAGCAAGAATTATATGATAAATTCGTAAATGAAAAAAAAGAAATAACCTTCTTTCAATTCAAACACCCAAAAACTAATGAAATTTTATTCACAGATCTTTGTGCTGGTGGGCATATCGAAAATACTAAAGAAATTAAGCATTTTAAATTGTTATCAATTGCAGGGGCCTATTGAAAGGGTGATTCTAATAACAAAATGCTAACAAGAATCTATGGTACTTCGTGAGAAACTAAACAAGAACTTGATGATTACATAGAAATTCTAAAAGAAAGAAGGGAAAGAGACCACCGCAAAATAGGCAAAGATCTAAACCTTTTTATGTTTAGCCAACTGTCGGGCCAAGGTTTCCCAATTTGACTCGAGGATGGAATGAAAATTCACAATTCAATCCAAAGATATGTTTTAAAGTTAGATAAAAAATTTGGTTTCACCGAGGTTTTAACTCCTCATTTTGGAGAAAAAAAATTATATGAAATAAGTGGTCACTGATCACATTATCAAGACGTTATGTTTAGTCCTATATTGATGGATAATGAAACTCTTGTGGCACGCCCTATGACTTGTCCGCATCATATAATCTTATTTAATTCAACAAGACGTTCATATCGCGATTTACCTATACGATATTCTGAACAATCTAGGTTGTACCGTTATGAAAAATCAGGTGCCCTTTCTGGATTAGAAAGAGTTAGATCTATGGATTTAACCGAAGGACATATTTTTGTTAGACCAGACCAAATTAAATCTGAATTTAAACACCTTTATAAAATGATTCTACAGGCACTCAAAGATTTTAAAATTGAAATAGACCATGTTTCGCTTTCCTTAAGGGACCCAAATGATGAAGAAAAATTCTTTAAGGATGATCAAATGTGAAACAAAGCCGAAAATGACCTTCGTGAAGTATTAAGAGAATTAAACATTGAATACAAGGAATTTATAGGTGAAGCAGCTTTTTATGGTCCAAAAGTCGATTTTCAAGTTAGAACTGCGTTAAATAGAATAATAACAATGTCAACACTTCAACTTGATTTCTTGCTCCCTCATAGATTTAACATGAAGTTTGTTAATGATAATGAAGAATTTGAAACACCTGTTTTAATTCATCGTGGCTTAATTGGAACTTATGAAAGATTTATCGCTACATTATTGGAACAAACCAAAGGTATTCTACCGTTTTGATTAAGTCCAAGACAAGTTACAATAATGCCAATTGTAAGTGATTTAAATGATTATTGTCAATCTCTATTTGAGGAATTTTTGGATTTAGATTTTAATGTTAATGTTGACTTAAGAAACGAAAGAATAAATAAAAAAATTCGCGATGCACAAATTCAAAAATCTAAATTTATAGTTATTATCGGACGCCAAGAGGTTGAAAATAACAAATTAGCTGTAAGAGAATATGGCAGCGAAAAAACCGAAATATATTCAAAAGAAGAATTTATAACTAAATTATCAATGTTAAAACGCGAATTAAAATAATTTAAAAAAGTTAGGTAATCCTAACTTTTTTAAAATTTTTACTTTTTATATATCTAATTTAGATTATAGCCTTTACACGTAATACAATTAAAATAATGTTAACAATAATTAATAATGTTAATATTGTGAATAAAGCAAGGAAAGCTCTTTTTTCACGTCATAAACCAAGTTTTTTATTGTGAGGCATTGCTTTGCATGATGAACATGAGCTCATTGCTTCTTCAGCAAAACCTGTAATAATGTATTCATGAGTCATTGATGAATTGCCTTCGTTTTCTAAATGAAATGAAACAACTAATGTATTGCCTAACTGTTTAACCTTTTCAATAATTGTTATGTATTTTGAAAATGATTTAACATCAAGAGCCGAAACTTGTGAAGCCTTTCTTGTTTCAATATTTTCAACATAAAAAGTTGTTTGTGATGCTTCTGCTTCTAAATCGATCATAGGGGTAGTTTTCATCTTTTTAACTGGCATTGGTTTATCCACCAAATCCTCCTTTTCAATATATTCAATAGCCTTTTCATTTTCAACTTTAACTTCTAATATTTTTTCAATTATGTTACGAGCTTTCTTTATATCAACACTTCCACGGTAGGCCCCGTCTTGATGAAATCACACACGAGTATCATTTTTTGATTTTTCACTAACTCTAATAAATTCTGAAACAGCATCAACAAATTCAGTAAAATTACCTGAAATTTTTTGATTTGCTTTTTTGAAATTAAATGACACTTTTTTATCATCACCAATCTTTTCAGAAATGTAATATCTTTCTAGTTTACTTTTGGTCATTATTTCCTTTCTATTGTTTTATATTTTATATAATATTATGCTTTAATTATAGACAAAAAAAATAATTTAATTCATTTATATAAACAATTTTTCATTAATTAGCGTGAAAAATGAGCCACCGATATTTTGAATTTGTTTAATTATACA
>NZ_JBSQBA010000004.1:0-78837 GCF_053851655.1 Mycoplasma sp. 327 | reverse complement strand
GTTTTGCAATCTTTTCTTTAGGCAAAATATTTGGCTTATAAGGTATATATTTTTTTACAAAAGTTTTTTGTCTTTTTATTGTATTTTTATGAGCAAAAGCACTTAGAAATCCGCTTTGCGTAAGTCTTCTTGTTAATTGACTATATGATATTTTTACATTAGCTATTCTCTCATAAAACAAACAGTAAGACATATATGAATTACAAGAACTATTTTTTGTTCCAGCAATCAATTTTTCACTTTCGTATTTTTTCCCATAATTGATAATTAAATCATTACTGTAAATCTTTTTTCTATCGCCTCATTGATTACCATGCGCTAAGTTAACCTCTTTTTTGCATAATTTAGCATTTCTTAATTTTTGTTTTAATCTTTTTATGGTTGATATTGAACATTTTGCTTTTAAAGATAATTGCTTATTTGTTAAATTAGAATATGTAGTTATAACATCTAATTTTCGTTTTCTATTTAATTGAAAATAGTTTAATTCTATTTCATGCATAATAAGACCACCTATAACATTTTACTATATATGTTAGGTGGCTCATTTTTGTTGCAATTTAACGTATTTTTGAAATTATTAATAAAAAAATATAATCCAATATAGATAATATCTTTTACTAAAAAAGTCAAGTATAACTTATTAAATATAAAACACCAAGTCAACAACTTGGTGTTTCTAAAATTATTTAATTTTATCATTAATAACATTTTTAAGAACTTTTTCTTCCTTATAAAATCCACAATATCTACATGCTTGGTGAGGAATAATTGATTGTTTGCAATGCTTGCATTCTACTAACGTAATAGGACTTAATGCATGATGACTTCTTCTTAAATTTTTTCTTTGCTTTGAGGTTTTTCTTTTTGGAACTATAGCCATAATTTATCTCCTATTTTATACTAATTTAATAATTGCCATTTTAGCATTATCGCCAGCACGGTTATTAATTTTAATTATTCTTGTATATCCGCCATTTCTTTGGGCGTATTTTGATGCTAGAACATCAAATAAATATTGTAACGAATCTTTGTTTTCAACTTTTGAAGGAATAAGTCTTAAAAATTTAGCTGCTTGTCTTCTGGTTGAAAGGGTATTTTTCTTTCCGAGTGTAATCATCTTTTCTGCATTTGATCTAATTCTTTTAGCTCTTTCAAGAGTGGTTTTAACTTGACCGTTTACCAATAAATCGGTAACTAACGATCTTTCTACATGGTTTCATCATTCAGTATTTCTACGAAATAGTTGTTTTGGGTTAGCCATTATTCTTCTCCCTCATCTGATTTTTTAAGTTGTTCTAGTGAATCTATCGTGGTGTCGCTTTCGAAATCAGCATCATTGCCAATTCTATTTTTTCAATCATTTCTTTTATCAATAATATCTTGAATTGATTTTTTACCTAGGTTTTTAATATTTGCCAATTCTTCATCAGTTAAATTTAATACTTCTTCAATAGTGGTGAATTTTGCTCTTTTTAAAGCATTTTCTGATCTTACTGATAAGCCAAGTTTACTGATTGATACAGATGACTTAATTTCCTTATCTTTTTTATCTTTATTTTCTTCGAATAATTCTATCGATTCCAAAGCATCAATATTACCAATGATTTGAAAATGAGCAACAATAATCTTAGCAGCCTGTTCCATCGCATCTTTTGCTGTAATCGTGCAATCGGTTTCTAGTTTAATTTTTAATCTTTCTTCAACTAATTTAGATGAACTATTTAATTCCTCAAAAGAGATTGCACATTTTTTAACAGGACTAAAATCACTATCCATTGCTAAAAATTGACCATTTTTAATATTTGATTCTAATCTTGAACCATATTGACTAATTACATTCTTATTTTCTTCAAAATCAACAAAACCGCGACCTTTTCTTAAAAATAATTCAAATTCTAATGAGCCACCTTTGGCTATATTAGCAATGTATTGATCTTTATTTACTATTTCTAGGCCACTAACCTCAGGAATATCATAAGCATAGATTTCGCCTTCCTTATTGGCCTTAAATGATATTTTTGCTAAGTTATCTTTTTCAAACATTTCTTCATTGTAAACAAAACGGATGCTTCTTATATTTCTAACTAATGTTATCGCATCTTCTTGTAAACCACTAATTGTTTGAAATTCATGTTCGACATTATTGATTTTAATCGCAAATGGAGCAACTGATGTAATAGAAGAAAGTAAAGTTCTTCTTAAAGTAGTCCCCATTGTATTTGCATAACCACGCGATAATGGTTCGATTACAAATGTTGTATTAAAATCATTTACTTTTTCAGCGACTAATTCTTTATAAGTAATTTTTTGAATTTTTTCCATAATATCCCCCTATGTTATCCTTGTAAATCTAAATTATTTTTCTCTTTTAAGAATTTTCTTTGGAGGACGAGTACCATTGTGAGGAGTAGGAGTAACATCCTTAACATCCTTAATTGTAAAACCACTTGTTTCAATTTGCTTGCGAGCTGTTGATTTTCCAGGACCAACACCCTTAACCATAATCGACACTTCCTTTAAACCAAATTCTTTGGCTTTTTCAACAGCAGCAGCTGCGGCTAGGCCAGCAGCATATGGAGTTTTCTTCTTCGTACCTTTATATCCAATTGCCCCCGAAGAAGATCATGCAAAAACATTTCCCTTTAAATCTGAAAAAGAAACAATTGTATTTTGGTATGTTGAGTGAATATGCGCAATACCTTGCGTAACAACTTTTTTGTTTTTCTTAGCCATTATTATTTACCTTTCTTTCCAGCAATCGTTTTTCTTGGGCCTTTTCTTGTTCTTGCATTTTTCTTAGTTGATTGGCCTCTTACTGGCAATCCTTTTCTATGTCTAATACCACGATATGATTTAATTTCCATTAATCTTTTAATATTTAGATTAATTTCTCTCTTTAAATCACCTTCAGTAGTATATTGTTTAGCTTCATCTCTAATGCGTGTTAATTCTTCTTCACTTAATTCTTTAACTCTTTTTTCTCCATCAACATTTGCGGCAGCTAAGATTTGCTTAGCAATTGTTGGACCTATACCAAAAATATATGTTAGAGAAATACGAACTTTTTTATTATTTGGAATTTCTATATTTAAAACTCTAGCCATTTTTTTATCCTTGTCTTTGTTTGTGTTTTGGGTTAATGCAAATTACTCTATTAACGCCGTGTCTTTTAATTATTTTACAGTCTTTGCAAATGCTTTTAATCGATGCTCTAACTTTCATAATTCTCCTTAGTTTTATTTATGGCGAAAAACTATTCTGCCTAACGTTCAATCAAAAGGACTGATTTCAACATCAACCATATCACCGGGAATAAGTTTAATGTTATGTAGAGACATTTTTCCTGAAATATAAGCCTTAATTTCAAGATTATTTTCTAACAAAACATCATAATTTTTTGTTGAATGCATCTTGGTAACTTTACCAGTCATTTTAATAACTTCTTCTTTTTTATCTTTCTTGTTTTTTCCCATTAAATGTTGTCTCCTGATAATATATATGCTTCACCATTATCAATTAATACTGTTTGCTCGTAGTGCGAAGTATTAAAACCTAATGGATCAATAACAGTTCAATTATCTTCTTTAATTAATGTTTTTTTTGACTTTTGTAAAATCATTGGTTCAATACAGATAACCATACCGTTTTTAATAAAATCACCTGTATTTGGAATACCGTCATTATTTATAAGCGGATCTTCATGCAAACTTTTGCCTATACCATGGCCGCAAAATTCATCAGGTGTATAATAGCCTTTTTGACGAATATAATTTCCGATTGCAGCAGATATATCACCAAAGCGTTTACCTACTTTAATTGCATTAAATCCTGCATAAAAAGCGTCTTTTGCAACTTGAATTAATTCCTTATCTTTTTGTGTAATATTGCCAACACCTTTTGTAAAGGCAGAATCAGAATAATATCCTTCCCATACTACCCCGGTATCAATTTTTACAATATCCCCATCCTTAACAACATAATCAGAAGGGATACCATGAATTAATTCTTCATTAACTGAAATACAACAAGTTGCAGGAAAACCATACATATCTAAAAAAGCTGGTTTTCCTCCTCTTTTCTTAATTTCTTTAAAAGCGACGCTATCAATTTCTTTTAAAGAAACGCCTGGTCTTATAAAGTCTCAAAGAATTTTTTTGACTTCTGCCAAGATTGCGCAGGCCTTTTTAATTTTTTGAATTTCGATTTGATTCTTAATTTTTATCATTTCAAGGCCTCTTTAACGTCATCAAACACTTTTTTTAATGATTGATAGCTATTTACTTCTGAAACTATATTCTTTTTTTTATAAAAATCTATTAAACATTTTGTTTGATCGTTATATATCGCAAGACGTTTTAATACTACTTCTTCTTCATCATCAGCTCTTTTGACAACTTCTGTTTTACAATGTTTACAGAATTTGTCATTAGCTGGTGGGAATGATTCTAGGTGATAAATTGTTTTACATGAAGGACAAATTCTACGCTTCGATAAACGTTCAATAATTTGTTCATCGGTAATATTTAATAAAATAACTTGGTCAATATAAATCCCTTTTTTTTCAAGTGTATCTAAAAACTCAGCTTGATCAATCGTTCTTGGAAAACCATCAAGAATAAAAGGTATTTTCTCATTAACTAAGCTAGTTAGTTTATTTTCAACTAGCTGATTAGTTATATTATCATCAACATATTTTCCTGATTCTAATATGTTTTTAATTTTTAGCCCTAATTCTGTTTTATTTTTAATTTCTTGACGAAACATATCACCAGTTGAAAGTTGAAAATACCCAAAATTTTCAACTAATAGCTTAGAAAGAGAACCCTTGCCAGCACCTGGTGCACCTATAAAAATCAAATTAGGCTTCTTAATTTGACATCTTTCTATCATATTAAATCTTCGTCTTCTCCATATACTTCTTTTAATTCTTTAATCATTCGTCTTCTTCGCGCAAGTTCCTGTGATTTATATCTTGCTTGAATTTGTTGAACGGTTTCTGTTGCTGTTGAAACTAGAATCATTATTGATGTTCCACCAAACGCTATTGGTGCAGGCATTCCAAACATTTGTTGAATAAATTGCAATGCCCCCAATATTATTAAATACCCAGCAGAAAAGAATGATAATCTTAACACAGTATTTAATAAATAATTTTCAGTTTGTTCACCCGGTCTAATTCCAGGAATAAACGTACTGCTTTTTGCAAAATCCTCACTAATCTTATCAATTTTAGATTGTTGTATTCCCATTAAAATAGTTAATCCAAATGTTATGATAACAAATAAGAAGAATCCTAATGGTTGTGTTAGTTGAAGATTTGAATAAACTCATTGATAATATCTACTTGTATTAGGATCAAATAACCCTGCAATCAATGTAGGAACAGAAAGAACCATCATTGAAAAAATTACTGACATAATTCCTGCTGGGTTTGCTTTGATAGGTAGATAACTTAATTCTTTTTCCGTTTTAGATAATCCTGCCCCAACTTGTTGAATTGGAATTTTTCTTTCAGCAAGAGTAAATAATATTACAACAAAAATTACTAATAAATACGCCAGTAAATAAACAATAAAGTTTAGTGTTTCCTTTAAAACAACCGAATTATTATTTTTTACTGATGGCATATAGTATTCAAAAGCATGTCTGAAGGTTGGAACTAGTGAGCTAGCAATTCCGACAAAGATAATTAAGCTCGTTCCATTCCCAACACCTTTATTTGTTATTTGTTCTGATAAAAATAAAGAAAAGAATGATCCGGCTACTAACAATAAAGGAAGAATCACTCATTGATAAGCAAAGGTTCCTTTTTCGCCAAGAGACTTAACTAAACTATCAGAAAATCTTATACCAAAATTATCAGTCTGTGGATTTACTAATGCTCTTGTAATCAATATTGCTTGAAATATTGCAAAGAACAATGTAACAGTATAAGTTATAAAATTAATTTTTATTCTACCCAATGGACCTGATTGACTTAAACGATGAACCGCCGGGAATGCTTTTGTTTGCAAAATCATCATTACTAGCGATGAAGAAATAAAAGGTCCAATCCCCAAGGCGACTATGGAGAATCTACGTAATCCACCACCACCTACCAAGTTTAAGATACCAAAGAAATCACCTTGATTCAATCTGTCTTGATGTGCTAATTCAACACCTGGTAAAGTAATAGTACCAGCTATTAAGAAAAGTGAAATAACAAAAAGAGTAAATAAGATCTTCTTAAAAAGACCATGATTTTTTCATCATTCTGATCACGAGTTTCTTTTTTTAGCAAAAAATTTATCAATTGCTAATTTGCGCTCGAGTCTTTTGTTATATATTTCCTTTTCTACTTTAGATCTTTTAGCCATTATTGAACCTCGATTTTTCCTCCAGCTTTTTCAATAGCTTCTTTAGCTGATTGTGAAAGAGACGGAATTGAAACAGTCAACTTTTTAGTTAGTGTTCCTCTTCCTAAAATTTTAACCGGCAATACTCCCTTGATAAGGTTTTTTGCTATCAATGTTTCATAAGAAACAACTTCATTGTTTGTATATTTTTCTTCTAGCGAAGAAATATTAACAATTTGGAATTCAACATGATTTACATTATTAAAACCACGTTTAGGAATTCTTCTGAATAGTGGTAATTGTCCACCTTCAAAACCTAGTCTAACTGTACTTCTTTTTGTTTGTCCACTTTGCCCTCTACCAGCTTGTTTCCCTTTACCGGCAGCATGACCACGTCCGACACGATGTTTTTCTTTACGAGCGCCAGGTGTTGCTTTTAATGTATGTAATTTCATAAATAACACTCCTTAATATTATATTATTTAGCTAATAAATGCTTTACATCAATGTCACGTAGTTTAGCAATTTCTTCAACTGTTTTAATCTTCTTAAGTGCATTAACTGTGGCATGAACAATATTGTGTTTTGTTCTTGAACCATATGTTTTTGTAGAAATATCGGTATAACCAGCTAATTCTACAACAGCACGCACTGTATTAGAAGCAATAATACCAGCACCTTTAGGAGCGGGACGTAGTTGTACTTTTGAAGCTAGGAATTTTTCTTTTATTTCGTGTGGAATGGTTCCGTTAACTATAGGAACGTTGAATACATTTTTTTGTGCATCTTTAACTGCTTTTTTAATAGCATCTTGAACTTCATTTGCTTTTCCGTGTCCAAATCCAACTTTACCTTTTTTATCGCCGACAACAACATATGCTGAAAATGAAAATCTTCTTCCACCTTTAACAACGGTTGTAACTCTGGCAATATCAATAACTTTTTCTTCAAAAATCTTAGCTGCAGGAGTTGCACTAAATTGTTTCTTGGGAGCAAAAGCTTTTCGTTCAGTAGTTGCTTTATTATTTTCTTTTATTTCTGGTTTTTTAATAGGTGAAACTACCTTAGTTTCCTTAGCTACTTCAGTATTTTCTTTCTTTAATTCTTCAGCCATTAGAACTTAATCCCTTCTTCTCTTAATGTGTCTGCAAATGCTGCTAATTTACCATGATAAATATAGCCTGAACGGTCAAAAACGATTTCAGAAACATTTACTTCTTTTAGTTTTAGAGCAAATTGCTTTGCTACCATTTTTACTGCCTCAATATTATTCCCTTTTTCAGATAATTGTCTAGTTGAAAATGAAGCTAATGTTGTATGTGTTTCATCATTGACTGCTTGCGCATAAAAGTTATGTAATGATTTAAATACAACAACACGTGGTCTTTGTGAAGTACCTTTTGCTAATTTATTAGTAATTTTTAAATGTTTAACTTTACGTCTTTCATTTCTTGATAACATAATTTTTTACCTATTTTTTAACTACTTAGCAGCAGTTTTTCCTTCCTTACGTCTAATAACTTCATCTTTGTACATAATTCCCTTACCTGAATATGGGCTTGGACGTCTAATATCTCTTATATTTGCAGCAAATTCTCCAACAGCTTGTTTATCAATACCAGAAATTATAATATTAGTTGGTTTTGGTACCTCAATTTTTAGATTTGATGGAATTGCCTTAACTACACTGTGCGAATATCCGGCAATTATTTCGATTTCATTTCCCTTAAGTGTTGCTTTGTAACCAACACCCTTAATTTCGATTTCTTTTTTATAACCTTTTGAAACTCCGATTAACATATTACTAATAATAGCGTTTGTTGTACCATGCAATTGCTTTGTAGTTTTTTCTTCATTAGCTCTTAAAGTTTTAATTTCATTATTTTCAATAATAACAGAAATTAATGGTGAAAATGTATATTCTAATTGGCCTAAATTACCTTTAATAACAATATGGTTTTTTGATAAATTTATTTCAACACCTTGAGGAATAGATAAAACTCTTTTTCCAATTCTTGACATAGTTTAAATCCTTAAATCTAGGTAAGTGCTATCAAATAAAGGCAATAACTTCGCCACCTAAGTTAGCTTTTCTTGCTTCTTTATCAGTTAATAGACCTTTTGATGTTGAGATAATTGCTGTACCATATCCACTTAAAACACGAGGTAATTTGTCAGCTGATGAATATACTTTTAAACCTGGTTTAGAAACTCTTTTAATATCTGTAATTGCAGATAGATTTTGATTCATTCCTTTGTATTTTAAAGTAATTTTAATTTCTTTAAAACCTTTTGGTGAGGTAATGATTTCATATGAAGTAATATAACCTTCTCTTGTAAAAATTTCTAAGATTTTTTCTTTTTTAGTTGAGTGAGGAACTAGAACTTCATGATACTTTCTTGAAATAGAATTTTTAATTCTAACAAACATATCTGCTATTGGGTCTGTAATAATAGCCATAATTATCAACTCGCTTTCTTTACGCCAGGAATCTTTCCTTCGTGTGCTAATTCTCTAAAACAAATTCTACAAATTTTATATTTACGTAACACTGCATGAACACGACCACAAATTTGACAACGTGTGTATTTTCTAACTGAAAATTTTGGTTCACGTTCAGCTTTAATCATTAACGCTTTTCTTGCCATACAAATTCTCCTTAATTAGTACCTTTTGCAAATGGAATTCCAAGTTTCTTTAATAATGCAAATGCTTCTTTATCTGAATTTGCACTGGTTACAAGAATAATATCCATACCTTTTAACTTACGAATTTTATCAAATGAAATTTCTGGGAAAATAATTTCTTCTTTAATACCAATCGCGTAGTTACCACGACCATCAAAACTTTTTAAGCTTGTACCATTAAAGTCACGTACACGAGGTAAAGCAATATTAATTAATTTAGTTAAAAATGATCACATTCTTTCACGTCTTAATGTTACTTTTCCACCCATTGGCATACCTTCACGCAATTTTCAAGATGCCAATGATTTTTTTGCCACTGTTTGATATGGTTTTTGTCCAGTTATTTGGCTTAATTCAACCATAACCTCTTCAATAGCTTTTGAGTTTGATACTTCATTTCCGGCTGTCATATTAATAACAATTTTTTGTAAACGCGGAGCTTGCATAATTGATGAGTAACCAAATTCTTTAACTAATTCAGGGCGAACTTGCTCTAAATATTTTTTTTCTAATTCTAATTTAGCCATTTTCTATTTCTCCTTATTTACTTATATAACCTTATTAACTTTTTTCATAACTCTTTGTTTTTTACCGGTCTTAGCATCAACTTTAAATCCTATTTTTGTTCCAATTGACTTTTGGCCTTGCGCACCTTTTTTTGCTAGGTATGCTACATTAGAAATGTGAATAGGAAATTCTTTCTTTTCAATTTTTCCTTCAGTATTTTCTTGTGAAGGTTTATGGTGTTTGGTTTTCATGTTAATTTCTTTTAGAACAACGGTTTGTTTCTTGGCATTTGTTGATAAAACTGATGCAAATCTACCTTTTTCTTTTCCTGAAATAACTAAAACAATATCATTTTTTCTAATTTTAGCTTGAGACATTATAAAACCTCCGGAGCTAATGAAATTATTTTTAAATATCCTTTTTCACGAAGTTCTCTCGCTACAGGACCAAATACCCGAGTACCTCTCATAGTACCATCTTCTTTAATTAAAACAACAGCATTATCATCAAATCTAATGTATGAACCATTTTCTCTTGCAATGCCTCTTTTTGTTCTAACAATAACTGCTTTTAAAACTTGACCTTCTTTAACCACACCATTAGGGATTGCCTTTTTAACAGTAACAACAACAATATCACCAATATTTGTGCTTCTTACAACCGAACCACCAAGGTTCTTAATAATCATTACTTCTTTGGCGCCAGAATTATCAGCTACATTACATCTCGAAAATTCACTAAGCATTTTCGTTTCCTCCGATAGCGTGTGATTTAATCTCAACTAATCTAAAGTGTTTAGTTTTTGAAAGTGGTCTTGTTTCTTGTATTTCAACAACATCACCAATTTTTGCTTCATTTTTTTCATCATGAACAGCAAATTTCTTAGATACTTTGAAACGCTTTGAGTATAATGGGTGTTTTGCATATGTTTCAACCATAACAGTAATAGTTTTTTCATTCTTAGTACTAATTACAGTTCCAACAAGCTTCTTACGATGATTTTCTCTAACTTGTTCCATTATTTATCTCCTTCTTCCTTTTTGGCATTTATAGCAGTCAAGGTTCTAGCAATATCTTTTTTAACTAAATTAATTTTGTGGGTTTGGTCTAATTGACGAGTCGCATTTTTGAAGTGTAGAGAAAATAATTCTGCTCTTAATTCTGCTAATAAAGTTTTTAGTTCTTCAACTGTTTTTTTCTTTAATTCAGTATATGACATAATTATTTTTCTCCTTCCGATTGACATGTAGCATCTCTAGAAACAATTTTTCAAGTAACAGGCAACTTGTGACCGCCTAATCTTAAAGCGTCTTTCATAGTATCAGTTTGGTTTCCCATAACTTCAAACATCACTGTTCCTTCTTTAACAACTGCAAATCATTGATCAGGACTACCTTTACCAGATCCCATACGAACACCAATAGGTTTAGATGTTTTTGACATATGTGGAAATATCTTGATAATAACCTTACCTTCACGACCCATACGACGAGTAATAGCAATACGAGCTGCTTCAATTTGTCTTGCACTGATTCATGCTGATGAGGTTGATTTTAAACCAAACTCACCAAATGAAACTGTGTTATTACGATGTGCTTTAGTTTTATCATGGCGGATACGAAACATTTTTCTATGTTTAGTTCTCTTTGGTTGAAGCATGTTTTTCACCGCCCTTTCTAATAACTCTCGGTCTTCTTTCAGTTTTATTTGATTCCAAAGCACTAACTTGTGCTTTTCCGTTTTCTAAAATTTCACCTAATGAAACTCAAACCTTAATGCCCAAGATACCATATGTTGTTTTAGCCTTAGCAACAGCATAATCTACATCTTGTCTTAAAGTATGCAATTTCATTTCACCTTCGGTATATCCTTCCGTTCTAGCCATATCAACACCATTTAAACGGCCAGATACAGAGGTTTTAATACCTTTAGCTCCTGCTTTCATAGCACTTTTGATAGCAAATTTTTGTGCTAATCTGAAGCTTCCCCGATTTTCTAATTTAACAGCAATGCCTTCTGCTAATAGTCTTGCATTTAAGTCGGGATTTTTTAGTTCTATTACATCAATAGTAATATTAATTTTTTTATTTCTTAGTTCTTTTTTAAGAGCTAATGTTATAGCTTTAATATTATCACCATTTGTTCCTAATAAGGCAGCTGGTTTAGCTGTATATACATAAACAATAATATTACTGTTTTGGTTTCTCTTAATTTGAACATTGCCAATTAAATATTCACGAACCTTTTTATCAAAGAAATCATAAATTTTTTGATCTTCTAATAAGAACTTAGCAAAATCTTGCTTGTCTGAATATCAAACAGTATTATGCGGTTTTGTTATACCAAAACGAAAACCATTTGGATTAACTTTTTGACCCATATTATTTTGCCTCCTTATTTAGTTCGTCTGTATTTAATTCCATTAATTCAACATAAAAGTGACTAGTTCTTTTTAAAATTGGGTATGCTCTGCCACGTGAGTGAGGTTGAAATCTTTTTAATGTAGGACCTTCATTTACTAAAATTTTTGAAACTACTAATTTAGTAGCATCTAAACCAAAATTATTTGTTGCATTAGCAATCGCTGAATTTAAAAGTTTAAGAATAATTTCTGAAGCCTTTTTGTATGTTGTTTGCAAAATGATTAATGCTTGTGTAGCTGATTTATAGCGAATTAAATCTGCTACTAATCTAGCTTTTCTCGCACTAATTCTTTGCATTTTAACTGATGCCTTAACTATTTGTGCCATATTATTTCTTTCCTTTAGCCTTATCAGCACCGTGACCATTAAATGTTCTTGTTGGTGCGAATTCACCTAATTTGTGGCCGACCATATCATTTGTTACAAAGACATCAAGAAATGCATGACCATTGTGAACTTGAAATGTTAAACCAATAAATTCAGGATAAATTGTTGAACGTCTTGATCAGGTTTTGATTGGACGCTTTGGTGCTTTATTTTCAATAATAGCAACCACTTTTTTCATTAAGTGATCATCAACAAAGGGCGCTTTCTTTAATGAACGAGACATTATTTACTTTCCTTTCTTCTTCTAATAATAAATTGGTTAGATGATTTTTTAGTTGCTCTAGTTTTAACGCCCAGAGCTTTTTTACCTCATGGAGTCATTGGTGATTTTCTACCAATAGGTTGTTTACCTTCACCACCACCATGTGGGTGATCATTAGGGTTCATGGCTGAACCTCTAACTGTAGGTCTAATTCCTCTCAATCTATTTCTACCAGCTTTACCGATATTAACTAATGAGTGTTCTTCATTTCCAACTTCACCGATTGTAGCGCGGCATACACCTAGAACTTTTCTCACTTCGCCAGATTTTAGTCTTAAGATAACGTATTTTCCTGATTCATCCTTACCTAAAATTTGCGCTGAACTACCAGCAGAACGAGCAATAATTCCACCTTGTTTAGGTTGTAATTCGATATTGTGAACAAATGTACCTTCTGGAATATTTCCAAGTGGTAAGTTATTTCCTATTTGTATATCTACATGTTCTCCTGAAATAACTTTTTGTCCAACCTTAATATTTTTTGGACTGATAATATATCTCTTTTCTCCATCACGATAAACAATTAAAGAAATATTGGCTGATCTGTTTGGATCATATTCGATTGTTTTAACAATAGCCTCAATTCCATCCTTGTTATATCTTTTGAAGTCAATAATACGATAAAATCTTTTTAATCTGCCACCGTGGTGACGAGTTGTAATTTTACCTTGATTATTTCTTCCGGAATGTGTTGGAAGTGCCACAAGCAATGATTTTTCTGGTTTATGTCCAGTTAAATTTGCTTGATAGTCAAGAGAAGACATATTACGACGACCATTTGTATAAGCTTTAAATTTTTTAATAGCCATTGTCTTCTTTTCTCCATTTCTTAAAAATATTTGTTTGTATAATATTTATCTTTTAAGAATCTAAATTATTATTTTTAAAAATTAATCTTATAGTTTTTGTTTTATCGAGATTAATTATTTTGATTCTGTTTCTTGCTTAATTTCTTCTGCTTTTTCTTCAGACTTTTGCGTTTTTGCTTCTGCAGCTCTTTTAATTTTTTCTGCTGCTTTTAGTTCGGCTTCTGATATTTGTTTAACTGTTTCGACATTTTCAGACTTCATTTCAGTTTCTTTTGCCTTCTTTGCTTCTTTAGCTTCTTCAGCAAATAAAACAATCTTTGAATCTTTGTCTAAAAACACAACAGCCTTCTTAACGGCATTTTTAAACCCTGCAAATCTACCTAATTTAGCTGGTTTTTTATCATAATTAATGATATTAACTTTTTCAACTTTAACATCAAAGATAAATTCAACAGCTTTTTTAACTTCAATTTTGTTTGTTCTTCTGTCAACAACAAATGTATAGACATTTTGATTAGATCTAGCAATTTCTGATTTTTCAGTTAAAACTGGATATTTAATAACATGATTAATATTCATTATTTTGCCATCCCTTCTAAGAACTTAACATCTTCCTTGCTAATCACTAAAACATCAGCAGCTACTAATGATTCGATTGACAATGATGTAACCTTGTTTACATTAACATTTGGTAAATTTTTAGCCGATTTATAAATGGTTTCATTTGAAGAAACTATTAGAATATTGTTTAATCCAATTAGATTATCCTTATTCAATTCAACTAATAAGGCTCTAGTTGAAATACTTTCTAGTTCGTATTCTCTAACTAAAACAGAATTTGCATTTGCTAGCATTGTTAATGCTGAGAATAAAGCATTTTTTCTAGCTTTTTTATTAATTTTAAGATTGTAATTTCTTTCGGTTGTTGGTCCAAATGCTCTACCGCCGCCAACAAAGATTGGACTTCTTAATGACCCAGCACGAGCATTACCTGTATGTTTTTGTGGTCATGGTTTTTTGCCTGTTCCACTAACTTCACCACGTGATTTAACCTTATGAGTAGCCAGACGTTTTGAGCCTCTTTCTACCAAAATAGCGTCAAAAACTGATTGAGTATGTATCTTTTCTAATCCAAACACACTCTTTGGCAATTCAAAATCACTTTCTTCCATTTTTTTAGCTGGTGATGCTGGTTTATCAACTAAATTTTCTTTTTCAATAAACTCGATAGCATCCTTGCTTTCAACTTTAGCTTCAATAACTCTGTTAGCAATAATTCTAGCCTTTTCTACATCAACACTACCACTATATGCTCCATTACGGTGAAATCATACTCTAGTACTATTCTTAGATTTTTCGCTAACATTAATGAATTCATTAACGGCATCAATAAATTCAGCAAAATTTCCTGAAACTTTTTCTTTTGCTTTTTTGAAATTAAATGATATGTTTCGGTCTTTATCAAACTTTTCTGAGATATAGTATTTATCAACAATTGTAGACATAATTATTTATCCCCTTCTGTAGCTTCTTCAAGAGCTTTCTTCATTTCGCTTAATGACATATCCATATTTAATTCAAGATTATATTTCTTAGCTTGTTCAAAAATTTCATTCTTTGCTAATGTTTCTTTTAAATTAACTAATTTAATTTCAGCTTTCTTTTGAACTGATTTCTTAGCATTTTTAATAACTAACAAAGCACCTTTTGCTCCAGGAACACTGCCTTTAATAATTAATAAGTTATTTTCCGCTTCAGTTTTTACAATTTCTAAATTTTGAATTGTAACTTGTTCAGCTCCAAGGTGACCAGGCATTGTCATACCTTTTCAAACTCTATTACCAGATATATCACCAATAGAACCGGTTTGTCTTATAGGTTGCGAACCACCACCACCACCATGTGATTTAGGACCAATATGTTGGTTTCATCTCTTAATGGTTCCGGCAAAACCTTTTCCTTTTGAAATAGCCGTAACATCAACCACATCTCCGCCTTCAAAAATTGAGGCATCTAATGTTTCACCTAAGTTAAATCCGGCCATATTACGGATTTCTTTTACGAATCGCTTAGGTGTTGTATTTGCTTGTTTGAAATAATTTACTTCAGGTTTCTTAATTTGAGATTTTTTCTTATCTTCTAAACTAAGTTGTGTTGCAATATAACCGTTTTTTTCTTCGGTTAAAATTTTGGTAACAACATTTGGTTTAACTTCAACAATAGTTACAGGTATTAACTTACCTTCGCTAGTGAATAGTTGAGTCATTCCAACTTTTCTTCCTAAGATTCCTTTCATTTTTATCCTTTCATTTTTTTAAAAAATCGGTGCCACATATACGTATATATTTTAAAAAAAATAATATCTGTATTATGCTACAGATTTAACGCTAATTTGAACACCAGCAGGCAATTCAAGTCTTTTTGCTTTATCAATTAGTGTTTCGCTAACATTTGACAAAACAATTAGACGTTTATGAGTTCTGCTTTCGAATTGTTCACGAGATTTTTTGTTAACATGAACAGATCTTAAAATGGTAACAATTTCTTTTCTTGTAGGTAGAGGAATTGGACCACTTACCATAGCCTTCTCAGCTTTCGCTAGAAGTATAACCTTTTTAGCAGCATCATCTACTAAACTAGCTTCAAAGGCTTTGATTTTAATTTCTAATTTTGCCATTGTTTGTTCTCCTTCTTCATTATATGAAGCACTCCGCATAAGTTCTCGATAACCAAGATGAACAACTAAGCTCGGTATATCGTAACCTTATGCTTCTTTGCATAGTTGCTAATTTATTATACCAAAAACATTTTTTTTGTAATTTTTTTAAACTTTTTTTATATAAAACACTAGAAACTGGGTAACAAGATAATGAATTTATTTTTTATTTTTTAACAAATAATTTTTTTTATAATATAATTTAACTTGCTAATGTAAATTGGAGGGGTAGCGAAGCGGCCAAACGCGGGTGGCTGTAACCCACTTCCTCACGGTTCGGGGGTTCGAATCCCTCCCCCTCCACCATTTTGCCCTTTAGCCAAGTGGAAAGGCAGCGGTTTTTGGTACCGCCATCCGTTAGTTCGAATCTAACAAGGGCAGCCATATCATTAGTTGATTATTTAATCAAACATGACTAGTAAACTCAAGTATTTTAACTTGAGTTTTTTTATTTAAACAAAACAAAAAGCTCAAACCTCTTTATATGGGTAAAAGCTTTTTTTGTAACGGCATATTATATTTATTTTTATTTAGATTCACTAAGATTAGATAATATTTGCTTTAATTTATTTATCTCGTCTATTAAATCTGAAATTTCTTTCTTTTTCTTGGCAAGCTCTTTATTTGTAGTGCTTAGAGTTTGGCCTACATTTTCTTTATTTTTCAACTCTTTTTGAATGATATTATTGATATTACTGATTTCCTCACTAATATCATTAGCTTGGCTTATTATTTCTTGAAGTTGATGCTTATTCTTCTTTAATTCTTCATTTTTATTTGAAAGACTTTGTTTATTAGATTCAAGATTTTTCTCAGATTTATTAAGTTGCTTTTCGAGACCTAATTTAGCAAATTCTGAAGCATGCTTTTGTTGTAGGGCTAGATTTTTTTCATTTTCAATAGAACTAAATAATTTTGTTTTTTCAACTACGTTCTTATTTGCTAATTCAAGTCTTTGCAATACTTGTTTCTTATTTGTTTCTAATTCATTTAGTAATTTTTCAACTTCTTCAATTTCAACAATCTTAGTGTTTAAATTATTACTATCCTCTGCAACCTTTTGCTTTGCGTTTTTTAAGCTTTTGCTAGCATTATTTTTCTTTTCTTTAGCATCAATAAATAGTTTTTCTTGATTATTATAAGCTTCTTGTTTTCATTGTACTTCTTTATTTTTATTATTTAATTCTATCTTAGCATATTCAAACAATTCATAAGCCTTATCTTGCTTTTCTAATGAAACATCTAAATCATGTTGTGCCTTTGCTTCTGCTTGTTGCACGCTTTTTTCTATTTTTTTAGACTCTTCTAAATCTTTTGTTTTTTGATCCTTAATTTCTTGTTTTGATATAAATTCCTTGTTAGCGCCTTCTAATATTTTTTGAGTTTCTTCTTTATTTCTGAGATCATTTTGATTTTGATTTTCAACTTCTTGTTTTAGCTTTTTCTTTTGGTCTAATTCTTCTATTTTTAATGATTCATTTGCAAGTTTTTCTTCATATTCAGCCATTGCTTGATCATTGCTATTTTTTGCTTCATCTAGTTCTTGTTTGACTTTTTCTACTTCATTTGTTAAGCGATTTAGATCACTAGTTAACTCATTTATTTTTTGTGTTTGGGCTTCTAAATTGCTATTATTTATTTCTTTTTGTTTTTGTAATTGGCTAAGATTAGATTCAGCATTTTTAATTTCTTCTTCTTTATTAGTTTTTTCTTTTAATTTACTTTGTGTTTGCGATTGCAATTCATTTTCTTCGGCAAGTTTATTGTTCTTTTTTTCATTAGCATTATCTAAAGATTTTTGTGCTTCTTGCTCTGTGAGTTTTGCTGCTTCGAATTCTTGTTGCGCTTTTTTTAGCTGCTCTTGCTTCGTTTGCAATTCAGTATTCTTGGTTTGAACATCTTTTTGAGTTTGTTCTAATTTTAGATCAGCTTCTTTTTTTTCTTGTTGCAATCTAGTTTCATTTTGCGTGGCAGTTTCTACTTCGCTAACCTTGGTTTCTAAGAGTTTTTGTTTTTTTAACAAATCAGATTGTGCTTGATTATACTTCATTTCAGCGCTATTTTTTACTTCTTCAGTATGTGAAAAATCTTCTTTTGCTTTTTGCAATAGTTTATCTTTATTTGCAACTTCTTGCTTAGCAGTTTCTAATTGCCTTTTAGCTTCCGCAAGTTTTTGCTCAGCCATCGCTTTTTCGGAGCTAGCTTGATCTTTTTGCGACATTAAATTATTCTTAACTTCTTCCTTAGTCTTTAAGCTTTCCTTAGCTGCATTGATTGTTTTAAATGTTGCCACATATTGTTTATTAAATTCATCATATTTTTTATTTGCATCATCAAATTCGCTTTGTTTGGCAATTATTTTTTCGTCCAATTTAGAATTGGCAAGCTTTTGATTTAATTGTTTATTTTCTTCGTTTATTCTATCAATGTCTTGTCGATTTTGTGTAAGTTCTTGTTTAGTTGTTTCAATTTCTTTTTGTTTTTTAGCCACCTTATCTTGCATGTTATGAATATCAGGAAACAAATTTGAAGTTTCTTTATATATTTCTACCCAATTGTCTGCAGTAGCATCAGACATAGAAGTATTATAATGTCTTCATGTATCTAAATAAGGCTGGGCAAACTCAAAAATATCTGGATATTTTTCTTTTATCTCATCATATTGAGCTTGAGCAAGATCATACAGTCAAGAATCATCATCATCATTGCCAAAATTATAAATTTGGAAGAGTTTTACGATTTTTTCTAGCTCTTCATAACTATAATAATCACCGCCATAAGGGGTATAGTATTTTTTACTTTCTTCAACAATTTCTTCTTTATTTTTATCTATTACTTGATTAAGTGATGAAACTTCACCTTCTAAATTAGACAATTTATCCCTTTTTTCGTTTAATTTCTGGTTTTGTCTTTCTAAGTCTTCTTGATTTTTTTTAAGTTGCTGATCTATTTTCTCTTTTTCACTTCTTAATTGTCTTAATTCAGTATTATTTTTATCTTTTTCTTCTGTTGCTTTTTCTGTTTTTTCTCTAAGTTCATCACTTTTTCTTTGTTCCTCTAATAATGTTTGTTGTGCTTGTTGAAATGCTTCCTCGGCTTGCTGATAATCTCTTGCAGCATTTTGTTCCTTCTTACTCTTTTTGGCAAAATCTTCTTCAAGACTTGAGATTTTCTGTTCAATTTGAGATTGTTTTCCTTCTGCTTCTTGCTTTTCAACATTTGCCTTATTTTTAATTTCTTGTTTCGAAGCTAACTCGCTATTCTTATTATCTAATTCAGTTTTTGATTCTTTTTCTTTATCTTTAGCCTTTTGTAATTCAGATTCAGCTACGGCTTTTTCGCTATTCTTTGTTTGCAAATCATTTTGCGCATTTTGCAATTTTTGATCAGCTTCTTTTTGGTTTTTTATTGCTTGTGTTTCTTTATTTCTAGCCTGTTCTAATTCCTTATTCGCATTGGGCAAAGCATTTTCTAATTCTTTTAGTTTTTGTTGCTTTGTTTCTAAAACTTTTTTTGCATCTTTAAGCTTTTGTGTTAATGATGCTATTTCATTTGATATATTTTGAATTTCTTGTTCAACTTTTTTAGTTTTGTTACTTAATTCAGTATGTTGTTCTGATAATAATTTCAATTCATCTTTTTTTGATTCTAGTTCTCTTTGCGATTCGGCTTCTTTTAAAACAGAATCATCATAAGCAGCAGATAATTTTTTCTTTTGTAATTCAGCATCTTGTTTTTCTTCAAGTTTTTGTTGCTTAGCTTCATTTTTAGCTTTTAAATCATTTTCTTTTTCTTCTAGTGTTTCTTTGGTTTTATTTAGTTTAGTTTGAGCATTATTTTTTTCTTTTTTGGCTTCTTCAACAGCTCTTAATGCTAGATCTACCTCGCGAGATTTTTGCACTAAATTATCACTACTTTGTTGTAATGCTTGTTGTACCTTTTTTAATTTATTTGAAGCCTCTTCTTTTATGGCGCTTGCCTCATTTAATTCTCTGATTGCAATATCAAGAGCTTGTTGTTTTAAATTAACATCTTCACTTTTTAATTGTAATTGTTCTTTAGCTTGATCTAAGAGTTTTTCTTTTTCTATAACTTCCGCATTTAAAAAATCCATTTTTTTCTTAGCTTGGCTATAGCTAGCTTCTGCTGAATTTTGTTGTTTTTTTAAACCTTCTAACTCGTTCTTTAATGTTTGCAAGGCATTATTTTTTAGATCAAAATCTTGTTCTGCTTGTTTAAGTAATTCTGATGCCTGTTTTTCTTTTTGTTTAGCTACTTCAAGATCATGCGATATTTTATCTTTAGCTTGTTGCTTGTTGCTCAATTCCATACTTTTTTTATTAATATCACTTTCGATATTTGAAATTGATTTTTTGGCATATTCATTATCTGTTTCAGCATCAGCCAATATTTTTTTGGCTCTTTCTAATTCGCTATTTTTTGATAACAATTTTTCTGATTTTTCAGTAAAAATCTTATTTGCAAAATCAAAATTTGATTGAATTTTTTTATGTTCTTGTTTTGCTATTTCTAATTCCTTTTTAGCCTCATCATATGCTTTTATTAAACTCGCAAATTCCGCTTCTAGCTTTATTTGTTCATTTTTGATTTCTTCTAACTTAATCCTAGACTCACTATTTTTTGTTTCAAGATTCTCGATATTTTTCATTATTTCTGCAAACTTATTTTTAGAATTTTTTTGTTCTTTTTTGATATATAGCAATGCTTTTTTAGCTTCTTTTAACTGCTTTTGTTTTTGCGAAATAATTATGTTATATTTAGATATATCTTCTGTTTTTTGTGCAATTGATTTATTCTTATTATAACGTGCATAGATAAATGCGGAAATACCTGCGACCACCAGCCCTGTTGACAATCCTAAACACAACGCTAATGTACCCTTACTTCTTCTCATTATTAAATACCGCCCTAAACATTTTTATTAATTGATTCTATTTATTAGTTTTTAGCATACTAATAATCTCAAATTATATATATATATATATATATATATATATGAACGAATATCGTCTAAAACAGGGCGCTTTTTAGCTTTTTCTAGTGATTTTACTATCAAGAAGGCAGTTGTTTATTGAAAGCATTCTATTGATTTATTTCCTATGTTTATCATAAAATTTTTATGTTTTAGAAAACAAAAAAACATCTTGAAATATAACAAGATATTTTTTGTTAAAACATTTTTTGTTTTCATTTTGATAAACTTCATTAATTATTATAGATTTTTAAATAACTGATAGCTTATTTTTTATTTGTTCTAATTCCTTAATTTTGTGCTCTAATATTTTTGCTTTTGATAATACGTCCGTCGCCAAAAATGAAATTGCCTTATCCGTATTTTCAACACTTGCTTGAATATCTATAATTTGCTGTTTAAACGACTCTTTTTGCTTAAACAACGAAGCTAATTCATTTTTAGCATTTTGATATTTTTGTATTAACATTTCTTTTTGTTTATTTAAATCTTTATATTCACTGTCAATCTTATTAAGATTTTCTGAGTTCATAATTTGTTCTTTTTTATTTGTAATTTCTAGAACTTCTTCAAGTTTCGCTTTGTTAGATTCTAATGTTTCTTTTTCTTTAAATAGGTCTATATATTCTTGTTTTACTTGATTAAATTTTTGGGTTCTGTGCTCTACTAAAATGTTTGCGGCTTGAAAGTTATTTAAGGCATAATTGTAATTTTCTCTAGCCTTTGTTAGCTCTTTATAAGTTTCAGTAACCTTTTTTTGATTATTTATGTTTTTAGTACCAATCTTATTATTATATTCATCAAACGAAGCTCGAAAGGCTTCATAAGCAATACGAACTTGCTTTTCAGTGTCTTCTAATTTTTTAGCTACAGAAGAAATTTTTTCATTTAAATCACTAATTTGTTCAGGAATTTGATTCGATAATTGGTGTTCAACATTATCCTTATTTTCCTTTTTACTCATAAAATAATGGTAATAATCTTGTACATCAGAAACTAAACCCTTTATTACTTCAACATCTTTAATTTCATTTTTTAGCGCTTCGTTTAATTGATTATTAATTTCATCATACTTAGATTCTAGTTTTTTAGTATCCTCTTTATATCAAGGTAATCGTCCCTCTAATTCGGATTTCCTTTCATTTATATGATCTAAATCTTGCATTAATGATTCATATTCTTTTTGAACTTTTTCCAATTCCTTTTCTTTTTCAGCAAATTGCTCGTGTACTTTTTCATGCTTAGGTCTGAGAACAAATTTTATATAACGACTAAACTCTGCTGCCGTTTCCCTAGCAGCAATGTGCTCATTAACTGCCTTTATAAGTTGTTCATTCATGTTTTTTAATTTTTCGCTAGCTATAACTAATTGTTTATCAGATTCTTGCTTTGCTAGTTCATTTTTTGTTATGGCTTCCTGTTTTAAGAATATATCGTTTTCTTTTTGCTTGATTCTTTTCTTTATTTGTTCTAATTCAGATGCTACATTTAATCTATTTTGAGTAGTTTGATCTAATAACTTCTTAGATTTTTCAAGTTGTAGTGAGGTATTTGCAAGTTTTATATCTAAATTATTAATTTCATTCTTAAATTGTTTTATAGTTTGATTAAGACTAAAATCTCTGCTAGATAATTCACCTATTTCTTGATTAGTTAAATCAAGATTTTTAATTAAATCTTTTTGTTTAATTTTAGTGTTATTTAATGTATGCTGTGCTTTTATTAGTATTTTCTTTGCAACTTCAATCTCTTGTTCCTTTTGTTTAATAATCGAAATCCTATTATTTAATAAATTTTGATTTTTATTAACTAGTGAAACATAAGTTAATGTTGCTCCGGAAGTAACTACCAGCCCTGATGCAATCGCAAGGTATATTCCTAATTTATTTTTTTTAGTTCTTCTCATAAAAATAACTCCTCAATGAATAAAAAATGGATTATATTTCACCACATATTAAATTAAACTAGATAAATTTTAGTCAAGATTTTAAACCATAAGTTTATTTACGGGTGGATCTTATATGATAATTATATATATATATATATATAATGATAAAAAGGTTAAAAATTCTTTAATAACCATTGAATATATGAAATATTTTAACTAATAAATTAATAATTATGTCTATAAATTCATACATATATTTATTTTTAGCAAATAAATAGCCTTCATTAAAAAGGTTTATAGTTGCGATTTTAAAAAATAAAAAAGGTGAGTTTAACACCTTTATTAAATTTTTTTATTTTAAATATTTACTTTTTTAGGATGGATTTTTAGTTAAAATCAATAGTTTTTGAATCTTCTTTTAGCTTTTTTAGCTTTTTTTGCTGTTCAACAATTATCTTATTGATAAAATTATGCATTTTTTCAACGGCATTATATGGACTAATATAAAACGGTTCATATGGCTTTAATATATATACCTTAAATTGAATTTTTTCTCGCAATTCTCTAAAGGCTTGTTCACGATATTTAATAAGTTCTTCCTTAGGATAAGTAATACCAATATTAGATAAATCAGATTCCTTTATTACTTTTCCATCAGAGGTAATAAATGTATTTCCAAAATCTTTATATTGTGAATATGTTTTTTCTAAAGTTTGAACTTGTTTGATATAGTCTTTAACTAAATTAGCTCGTTGCTCAACATCTCAAAGAGTTGTTGTGTCGCCAATTGGACCATTTATCATATTAAAATAATCATAAATTTGATCCTCAATTTCTTCTATTTGAATTTCCAAAACATCTTCAAAAAAATTTTTAACCTTCTTAATTTCAGATTCAACAAAACCACTAAATTTAGTACTTATTTCATCTTCCAATTCTTTATGATTTTTTGTATCCTTCTTTAAATCTCTTAGTAAAGTATCTTTTTCTTCCTGAGTAAATGGCAATTTTTTACCACTAAAAACTTCGAATAATGCATTTATTTTTTGATCACTTGTTATTATAAAAGGTTCATCATCTTCATCTCAAGGAACATTGTGTTCTGGTTCATTTGGAAACAAAACAATTCCTTTATCATTGTTTAATAAAAAATCAAAACCTTGCTTCCCTTCTTTTGATCTATCATAATGTTTATATAAATTCTTGTAATAAAAATTATCAATTACATTCTTAATTTCTTCATTAGTTGGGTCACTAAGATCAATTTCAATTTTTGGTGCTTCATTTTTTATATTATTTATAAGATTATTGTTAGTGTTAATTGAATCAACTGAGTCTAGATTAATTGCATTTTTTATTAATAGATCCGTAATTGGTTTATTTTGTTTTATTAAATCTGTAAGGACTTTTTTTGAATGATGTTTCTTTAAATCTTCATAAACAATTTTGGTATTATTGCCAAACTCTTGATTTTTATCTTTATTTGGAGTTTCTGGTTTCTTTGGTTCTGCTGGTTTTTCTGGCTTGCTTGGTTCAATTGGTTTTTTTGGTTCTTCTGGTTTAGCAGGATTTGCACATGATAGAGCTATAATTGGTGTTGCCAAAACAGGCAAAAATCCTAAAAAAAGTAATTTGCTTTTTTTCATTTTTTTTCCTTTCAATTTAGTATTTTTTATAATTATATGACCAACCAAAAAAAAAAAAAAAATAGCGCTTTTTTTAAAGAAAAATCATATTTTAAATTAAAAATTTATGGCTAATTTAACTTACTATACACTTTTTTTCCATCACTTAATTTTTGTATAATATTTCTAATTTTAGGCTTAAAAAAACTAAAGTTTTATACTTTCATAAACTAATGCAAATAAAAACATAAATAATTCATTAATACATATTAATAAAAAAATGAAAGTCACAAATTAAGCTTAAATTAAACATAAAATAAATAGTTTATATATTAATATTTAAGAATTTTTTAACCGATATTTCATTTTTAAAAAATATATACTTTAATAATATATGTTATCGGCCTTGATTATACTTATTTTTTGTTTCACTAGAGGCATTTATAATAATTGATACACTAAATAAAATAATAAAAAACTCAAATCATTATTTTTGACTTGAGTCTAATTATTTTATTTTGCCTAATGTATTCTTATTTTGGTTATTATCTAAATTTCTTTATTTAATTAGAATGTTCAATATTTTATTTTCAATATAAATAACTTTAATCACTTGCTTGTCTTTTAATCATTTTTTAATTGAATCAAGCTGCATTGCCTGCGTAACAATTTCATCATTGTTCCAAATTGGTCGAATTTCTAACTGACCACGCAACTTTCCGTTAATTTGTACACCAATTTGCGGATTTTTTTCAATAATTAAATTAGTTTTAGCAATTGGCCATTTTTGGTAAAATATCGATTTTTCACCAATCATTTCCAAAAATTCTTCTGCTATATGAGGAGCGAAAGGCGAAAATAAAATAGCAAAGTTTTTAATAATTTCTAATGAATTAATTTTTTCAATATTCGCAAGAAAATTAATAAAGACCATAAACTTGCTTATTGCTATATTAAACTTATATTTTTCAATATTTTCACTAATATCCAAAATAAGTTGATTAATATTGCTATCAAGTTCCTGATTTTCATCAGTTATATCGATGTTTTTTCTTAATTTATCAACAATAAGATAAATTCTATCGAGTCATTTTCTAATTCCGTTGAGAGAATCTGTATTTCATGACTTTGACTCAGTTAAGGGGCCCATAAACATCTCATATAACCTTAGGGCATCAGCACCATGTGATTCAACTAAACCATCAGGATTGATGACATTGCCAAGAGATTTTGACATTTTTTGTCCATCTGGTCCTAAAATTAAACCTTGGTTTATTAACTTTTGAAATGGTTCCTTGGTATTGACAATGCCTAAATCATATAAAAATCTATGTCAAAATCTAGCATATAATAAGTGTAATACGGCATGCTCTTGGCCGCCAATGTATAAATCCACTGGCAACCATTGATTAAATCTTTCCTTTGCTTCTTGACTATCAAGCGGCAAATATGTTCCGTCATCATTTTTTAAAATATAGGCCAGGAAATATCAACTAGACCCCGCTCATTGGGGCATTACATTAGTATCATGTCGATATATCTTATTATCAACTTCAACATATAATCAATCCTTAATGTTGGCAAGCGGTCCTTCTGTTGAGCCTGATGCTTTAATATTATTAACCTCAGGAAGTTTTACTAAATTATCAACTAAATAAATTTTATTATTTTCATCAAATAAAACCGGAAACGGTTCGCCCCAATATCGTTGACGTGAAAATACTCAATCTCTCAATTTAAAATTAGTTTTATTATCAACGACGCCCATCGCATTTAATTTATGATAAATAACTTCTGTTGCTTGTGCTTTTTTAAGGCCGTTTGCGATATCAGAATTAATATGTTTAGAATCGTCAACAAACGGTAACTTCTCCGCTTCTAATACTTGTTTAATAGTTAGATTATATTTTCTTGCAAACTCATAATCCCTGGCATCATGAGCAGGAACAGACATTATTGCCCCTTCGCCATAACTCATTAAAACATAGTCAGAAACTCAAACCGGAATATTTTCATTTGTTAGGGGATGACTAACATATGCCCCAGTGAACAAACCTGTCTTGTCTTTATTAAGTTGTGTTCTTTCAAGATCGCTTTTTGTCTTTGTTATATTTATATAATCGATAATTAATTTCTTATATTCATCTGTACAAATTTCTAAAAGCAATGGATGCTCAGGACTAATAATAATCGATGAAACACCATAGATAGTATCTAATCTGGTTGTGAAGGTTGCAATATTTTTCTTTGAATTTTTAAGATTTCATCTAACAATATGACCTTGTGATTTTCCGATTCAATTTTTTTGTAATAATTTTAAACTTTCGGGTCAATCAAGGCTAGTCAATCCCTCTAGGAGTTTATCGGCATACTTAGTGATCTTTAGGACTCATTGCTTCATCGGCTTCTTGACGACAGGAAAATTACCGCGCTCCGAAACTTTTTGCCCGTTAATTTCAATAATTTCTTCGTTGGCCAATACTGTGCCCAATCCTTCGCATCAATTAACGTCAATTTCCTCAATTGAAGCAAGTCCATGCTTATATAATTCCTTAAAAATTCATTGAGTTCAAATATAAAACTTGGGATCAGTAGTATTAATTTCTTTATCATAATCATATGAAAATCCCATTAGTTTTAATTGTCTACGAAAGTTATTAATATTTTTTATTGTGAAGGGGGCTGGGTGGTTTCCAGTCTTAATTGCATATTGCTCAGCAGGTAATCCAAAAGCATCTCAGCCAATTGGATGCAATACATCAAATCCGTTTAATCTTTTGTAACGTGAAATTATATCTGTTGCAGTATAGCCTTCAAGATGTCCAACATGTAAACCAGACCCCGAAGGATATGGGAACATATCAAGAATATAGGCCTTTTTATTGCTTTTTTTTGTTGTCTTAAATGATCTATTTTGTTCTCAAAAATCTTGTCATTTTTTTTCTATTAGTTTATGGTTATACATGTTATTAATTTTACATTAATATCTTTTTTTACAAATATAATGTTGTTTAATTTCTTACAAAAAACATTAGCACTGTTTTTATATAAATTATTGTAAAATTTAATATATTATTTTTAACTGTAATACAACAAAACAATAAAGGAAAAAATATGGCTGAAGAAAGTAAAGATTATAAAGACACATTATTAATGCCACAAACAGAATTCTCAATGAAAGCAAATCTTGCTGATAAGGAAATTATCTTCCAAAAAAAATGAGAAGATGAACAACTATATCAAAAAATTTTAGCTTCCAACAAAGGGAATAAAACATTTGTTTTGCATGATGGACCTCCATATGGGAATGGGAATATTCATGTTGGTCATGCGTTAAATAAAATCCTTAAGGACATAATTGTACGATTCAAAAATATGCAAGGCTTTTATGCTCCATTTACACCCGGTTGAGATACTCACGGGCTTCCTATTGAACACAAAATGTTAGTAGAGCGAAAAATGACTGCAAAAGATTTTTCAGTTGTGGAACTAAGAAGAGCATGTGAAGAGTATGCCCTAAGTCAGGTTGCAAAACAAATGGAACAATTTAAAAAGCTTTCATTGCTAACTGATTTTAAAGAAATTTATGTTACTTTAGATAAAAGATTTGAAGCACAACAATTAAGACTTTTTAAAAAAATGCTATTTGATGGTTTGATATACAAGGACCTAAAACCAATATATTGATCGCCTTCTTCACAATCTGCCCTAGCAGAGGCTGAAGTTGAATACGCAGACCATATTTCACCATCAATATTTGTTGCCTTTAAGATTACAGAAGGCAATAATATTGTTTGTAAGGATGAAAAACTAATTATATGAACAACTACTCCGTGAACATTAATTGCAAATTCAGGTGTAGCTATCAATTCAGAATTTGAATACATCAAAATAAAAGTTAATAATACTACTTACATTTTAGCCGAAGGCCTAGTTGAATCAGTTGCTCAACAATGTAAATGAGAAAAATATGAAATTATTGGAAGCAGTTTCAAAGGTAAAGACTTATTAGGAATAAAATACGAAAGTCCAATTAATAAACTAATTTGTCCAGTCGTTGAGGGACACCATGTTACACTTGAAAATGGGTCAGGATTAGTCCATATGGCGCCTTTATTTGGCGAAGATGATTTTATTATTGGAAATAAAAACAACCTTGAAAAAATTATGCACGTCAATGATGATGGGACATTAAATGAAAAAGCACTTCAATTTAAGAACATTTTCTATGATGATGCTAATCCATTAATTGGTAATTTCTTAGAGGAAAATAATTTATTGCTTGGATTCAAAAAGATAAAACACTCATATCCTCATGATTGAAGAACCCATCTTCCAATTATGTATCGCGCCACTCCTCAGTGATTTGTATCCGTTAAAAAGATTAAAGATAAAATTCTAAATGAAATAAATAATGTTAAAACATATAACGAGTGATCAAAAAACCGCCTTGAATTAATGCTTGAAAATCGCGATACTTGATGTATTTCAAGACAACGAAGTTGAGGTGTTCCTATTATTGTTTTTTATGACAAAAACAAAAATCCAATATTGGAAGAAGAAATATTTGACTATGTCATAAATCTTATAGAAAAACATGGCTCAAACATATGATATGAAAAAACAGCGGACGAATTATTACCTGAAAAATATCAAAAACTTGGATACACTAAGGAAAATGATATTATGGATGTTTGATTTGATTCAGGATCAACTTCACTAGGCGTTAAACCAGCTGCTATTGAGGCACCATTTGACTTATATCTCGAAGGTTCAGACCAATATCGCGGTTGGTTTAATAGCTCAATGATAAATTCGGTTGCTTGAAGAAATAAAAGTCCCTTTAAGTCATTTCTATCACATGGTTTTACTCTCGATGGCAAGGGGCGCAAGATGTCTAAATCATTAGGAAATACAGTTGACCCGCTAGAAATAGTAAAAAAATATGGTTCAGATATTTTAAGATTATGAGCTGCAAACTCTGAATACACGGCCGATATTACAATTGATAATAAGATTTTGGAACAAAATGTCGAAATTTATCGTAAATTAAGAAATACAATCAAATTTATGCTAGGAGCACTATTTGACTTTGATTTTAATTATGTTAGTCTTGAATCTATTCATGCATTAATGTTTGAAAAAATAAATAACTTGGAAGCTAAAATTCTATCCTTTTATGAAAATTATAAATTTGTAAATGTTATTAAAGAAGTAAATAATTTTATCATTGATTTAAGTTCTTACTATATCACAATTACAAAAGATATTTTATATCTAAATAAACAAGATAACTATGAAAGAAGACAAGTTCAAACCGTTTTTGCCAAAACCATTAAAACTTTATTGCAAATACTTGCTCCTATACTTCCAACAACTATGGAGGAAGTATATCAATATTATAACGAACCTAATAAGCAAGAATCTGTACACTTATTAAAATGAAATCTAAATAAAACTTTTTCAACAAAGCTAAGCGATAAATGACAAGAATTTTTTGATCTAAAAGACGAGGTTTATAGATTAATTGAAGAAAAGATTAAATTGCAAGAAATTAAGAGACAAAACGAGGCATTTGTAACTATTACAACTAAATCAGAATTCATAAAATCATTACCACTAGCTAAATTACTAATGATTGCTAAATTAACCATCGGAAACGAAATGAAGGTTGAAAAACGCGAATCATATAAATGTCTAAGATGTTGAAATCACTTTGAAAAAGATCAATTTAGTTTTAAAAATGAAATTTGCTTTAGATGCGAGGAGGTTATTGATGCAAGAAAATAAAAAGGAAAAATACTTTTCAAAAGAATATTGAAGAACAAATTGAAAATTCATTCTTGTTAACATAGCAATTTTTTTGGGAGCATTATTTATTTTCTTATTAATAGACCAACTTACAAAGGAATATATTTTTAGATGAAAAGATAAAAGCATTTTATCTCCAGATCTAGACTATGAAATCGGCAACAAATTTATAATCTTTAAATCAGTTTTTCACGCTGGCACTACGTTAGGTTTTTTTGAAAGCAATTTGCCAGTCTTGCACACATTTAGTTTTGCCATTATTTTAGGTTCACTATGAGGCGTAACTTTTGTCAGAGAAAAGCATTCAATATGCATAACTATTTTTCTTGGTTTAGTAAGTGCTGGATCTATGGGTAATATGATTGATAGATTTATATTCGGTGGCGTAAGAGATATTATGAATTTTCCGTGAGCAAACCAAGGAGTTTTAAATTTTGCTGATATTTGATTAGTTTTAGGAGCAATAAGTGTGGTTTTATCGATTGTAACCATACATTGAATAAAACATTATAAAAAGAACAAACTAACAAAAGACGAAAATAAGGTTTAACTAAACCTTATTTTTTTCGCTCTTTTTTCATATATTTGTTATATTTCCAAGTTTATAAATTAAAAATTTATAGGGAGGAAAAATGAAAAAATTAAGTGAAAAAGAATGTGATGAAATTGCTGGCGGATTTGCCATATCAGCCTTAATTACTTCTATATTAGGAGCAATTCCAATAATCACCTCAGCAATAAGCTCTACCGTAGGTCTAATAAGATCAGTAAATTCTTCAAAGGGCGAAATTAAAACCAAAGATTTCAATGCAAAATGGGAGGATACTGATAATAACATTGGCTTCAATGTTGGCTTTCATTACTGCTTATAAATAAAAAACTAGGAAACTTTCCTAGTTTTTTATTATTAATCTTCTTTTTTTGAAATAAGTACTTATTTTTTTGATTTTTCTAATATCTTGTTAAATCTTTCTACACGACCACGTGCCTTAACGTCTGTACGATTTCCGGTGTAGAATGCATGACAATTAGAGCAAACATCTAAAGATACTTTTTCAGCGGTTGAACCAAAAATAAAATCTGTGCTACACGATGAACATGTTGCATGAATTTCAGAATATTTTGGATGAATTTCCTTTTTCATAGAATATGCTCCTTATATATTATTTATTGAAGTTAATTAACTAGCAAAAATTATAACATAAAAGCGTTATTTTTTACTCATTAATATTTTTTCATTTTCACTCAACAACTTCTGGCATATCGTAGCCAAATTCATGAATATATTCATTATGTTCTTGTATTTTTTTATTCATTAAATCGATAAAATTTTGTTCCTTAGAACCATATAATTTCTCTATTGCATCTTTAGCAATGTGATATCTATCCATTTCACTTAATTGTCTGATATCAAAACTAGTTGTTATATCACCATTTTCACGATAACCATGAATAATTAAATTGTGATTTGTTCGATCAAAGAATATATCTCTTATTAAACCTTCAAATCCATGGAAAGAAAACACAACTAGTTTATCTCTTGTAAATGCTTTATCAAATTCCTCGTCACTAATTCCACGTGGATCGATCTTAGGATTTCTTAATTTTAATAAATCAACAACATTAATATACTTGATTTTAAGCTTAGGAAAATGACTATGAACAATAGAAATTGCTGCTAGTGTTTCTAGGTTCGGTTCAACACCAGATGATGCAAAGACAATATCAGGCGTTTCTGTTTCCTTAACATTTGAAGCTCAATCAATAACCTTATAGCCTTTTTCAACAAGTTCTTTTGCTTCATCGATATTGAAAAATTGTTCTCGCGGTTGCTTAGAAGCAACAATTAGATTGATAACATTTCTTTCAGTTAATGATTTTTCCATAACAGCCAAAAGTGTATTAGAATCTGCAGGCAAATATTCTCTTATTAATTCAGGACGTTTGTCGGCAAGATGGCCTAAAAGGCCAGGATCTTGGTGCGTATAACCATTATGATCTTGTTGAAATGCTGTTGAAGTTGCAATAATATTTAGAGATGGATAATCATTTCTTCATTTCAATTCTAAAGACTTCTTTAATCACTTCATATGCTGAGTTAACATTGAATCGATAACCCGTAAAAATGATTCATATGAAGCAAAAAAACCATGGCGCCCAGTCAAAACATAACCTTCCAAAAAGCCTTCAGCCTGGTGCTCGCTTAATTGTGAATCAATAATTCTACCAACAGGACCAACAAATTCATCATATTTGTCCGAATATTCCTCTAATCATTGACGCTTAGTAACTCTAAAAAGTTCAAATAATCTATTTGATTTTGTTTCATCAGGACCAAAGACCCTAAAATTATCAGGATTTTTTGTTACAACATCAGCCATATATTTTCCTAGCTCAACCATATCCTGCCCTTTATTTTTACCAGGATATTCAACATTAGTAGCAAATTTTTCTCATGGAGATAAATCTAGATAGCGTGAATTGATTCCTCCGTTTGTTATTGGATTTGTTGCCATTCTTTGCTTACCTTTTGGAGCAAGGTTTTTAATTTCTGCTAGAATAGTTCCGTTTTCATCAAAAAGTTCTTCAGGTTTATATGATTTTAGTCACTTTTCTAACTCTTTAATGTGAGTAACATTAAAAGCACTAACAGGCAAGGGCACTTGATGTGCTCTAAAACTGCCTTCAATTGCTTGTCCATCTCAATCTTTTGGACATGTCCAACCTTTCGGGGTTCTAACAACTAGCATAGGCCATAATGGTCTTGTTACATTATTTGGCCCGACTAATTCTGCCTTAGCCTTAATATTTAGAATATCTTCAATAGCTTGATCCATGATTTTAGCCATTTCTTGATGAATTTCAACACTAGTTTTATTACCACTTCATTCAAAGAAATATGGCTTTCAACCTAAACCTAAAAAATATTGTTCAATTTCCTTTTTTGGTTTTCTTGCTAAAAGAGTTGGATTAGAAATTTTCCCACCATTTAGATGAACGATAGGAAGAACAACACCATCATTCACTGGATTAATAAACGAATTTGAAAATCATCCAGCACAAAGAGGCCCAGTTTCAGCCTCACCATCACCTATAACCGCTGCTGCAATCACACCAGGATTATCCAATATTGCTCCTGTTGCATGCGATAATGAATAACCTAACTCTCCACCTTCATGAATTGATCCAGGTGTTTCAGGAGCGGCGTGACTTGCTGTTCCACCAGGAAATGAAAAACGCTTGCACATTCGTTGTATCCCTTTTTCATCCTGTGAAATTTGGGGATAAATTTCTGAATAAGAACCATCCAAATATGAGTTAGATATCATGACTTGGCCACCATGTCCAGGACCCTCTATATAAAACATATTTAAATCATATTTATTAATAACACGGTTTAAATGAGTATAAATAAAATTTTGTCCAGGAATTGTTCCTCAGTGACCAATAGGATATAATTTAATATCATCTTTTGTTAATTCTTTTTTTAATAATGGATTGTTTCTTAAATAGATTTGAGCAACACTTAAATAATTAGCTGCTCTAAATCACTTATCCATTAATTCAAAATATTCTTTTTTATCAAAATTACTATTCATATTCCTCCATAATATATTTTTGCAAAAAATATAGTAATAATATTTTACATCAATTTATTAAGAAGTAAAGGGGTTAATAGCTAATCATACATAAAAACAAAAAATGCCCTACAATAAACATAGTCATTTTTTTAAAAACACATTTTATTGTCAATTTCTCCAAAAAAGCGTATGTCGAGTTTCTTGATTTAATGACAACTGTAATCTTTTTTGTTATATCAATTTATTATAATTTTCTACAATAGTTTTTAGTTATAAAAAGCCATTTTTTTAACATATGTTTAATAACAAAATCTAGATCATTTACTGAAAATAAATTTTAATTGAGAATTTTATTTGTTTTGTGATGAATTACAACTGATAAATAAATATAATTTAATTTTTTGATGTTTCAATATATAAAACTACAATGTTTGGCATATCTCTATTACAATTTCTTTTTTTACATAATCAATAAACAAAGAACTCAAGCCTCTTATTTCTTCTTCTTTTTTTCTTTTAGCTATTTCCTATTAGCAACTAATTAAAAAAATCCAAGCACAAATGTGACTGGATTTTTTATCTATATTCAACAAAAGCAAGTAATTTTATAATCCTAATTCCTCATCAGTCGGAATATCTAGATTTGAACCAACATAAGCAAAAATTTCGGGACTTTGTTTTAAATATTTACCATCTAAAATTCTTTGAACAGATTTTATCGTATCTTCCAACGAAACATAAACACCGGGAGATTTTGTAAAGTGTTCAGTCATAAAGAAGTTTTGAGTAAAGAAATTTTCCAATTGAAGAGCCTTTTTAACTGTATTCTTACTTTGTTCATCTAATTCATCAAATCCTAGAATCAAAATAACATCTTCAAGGTCTTTATATGCTTTTAAAATTCTTTTTGTTTCTATGATAGCGTCAAAGTGTGCTTTACCAATAATTTTTTCATCAACAGAGTGCGATGAAGAAGCTAGAGGGTCAAAAGCAGGGAAAATATTTTTTGAGGTTTGATTACGCGATAAAACAAGATTACCATCAAGGTGGTTAAATACTGCAACGGCTGATGGATCACTTAAATCATCCATTGGCAAGAAAATAGTTTGGAATGATGTTATTGATCCATTTTTGTTTCTAAATAATCTATTTTCAACATTAGCAACATCTGATTCTAATGTAGATTGATAACCGCCCACAGAAGGTTTTTTACCCAATGAAGCAGAAACCTCGTTTTCAGCCTGAATAAAACGATAAATATTATCAATAAATAATAAGACATCATCTTTTTCATAATCTCTTAAATATTCGGCAGCTGTAATACCAATTGGTACAATCGACATTCTAGCTCCTGGTGATTCATTCATTTTTGAAATATACATTACTGAATTCTTCATTAAATTTGATGATTCTAACTCATCAAATAATTCAATAGCTTCACGTGATCTTTCTCCGGAACCAATAAAAATATTTGAAGTCTTTGTTGATTTTTTATTAACATTAAAAATAATTTCCTTCATTAAAACAGTTTTACCAACACCGGCACCACCAAATATACCCAATTTATATCCTTTAATAATTGGCATAAAGAAGTCAATTGCCTTAATTCCTGTTTCAACTATTTCTAGATTACTCTCTAGATAGCGATCGTTGTTAATAATTGAATTCATTTCAATATATATAGGTTTTGTTCCACGTTTTTCAAGTAACGGTTTTCCCTCAAATGAATAGATATTATTTTTGGAACCTGAACCAACTGGAACCATAAAACTTTGTTTGGTATTAATAATTTCATCATTGATGTTAATTTCTTTTGAAGAATAGATAATAATAGCTCTAATTGTTTCCTCATCAATAATTCTTTTTACCAATAAATAAGTTTTGCCGTCATTCGTTGTTAGTAATTGATTAACTAATGGCAACTCTTTTTTATTAAATTTAACTTCAATAATGTCAGATCATAATTTAACTATTTTTCCCATTATTTATCTCCTAACTTTTTAGCAACTAATTCTAAATATTCCTTACTAAATTCAACAAACTCATGTTCATATTCAACATCTCATCCTAAATTTAAATAATCTGAATATTGTTTTAAAGCATATGCAAAAAAGTTTTTCATAATCTTATCATCATAATCTGTACTTGTTTGCATAGTATTATAAGCATTTTTAGCTTCCTGATTTGTTTCAATTAAAAGATCGATAAATCTTAGCGCTTTTTCTTCATCCTTAATTCCATGTAATATAGTTCATGAAATTAGTTTAGACATCAATAAAACAAATTTATTCGAATATAATGTATATCCTTTTTGAATAAACATCTTATCAATCATTTTTCCTTTGTACAATAATGTTGCGGTTTCTTTATTCAATTCATAATCAAGAGCAGCAAGCTTTAAATGTCTCTTATATTGTTTAAAGATTTTACCTACTTCTGAAGCTACCTTTGACATAATTCTATTTTGTACTGATGAACCAGTTCTTGAAACTGATAAATTAATATTGATAGCCGGTAAAACACCTTGAGAAAATAAGTCAGCGCTAGTTACAATTTGACCATCAGTAATTGATATAACATTAGAAGAAATTAATGAAGTTATATCGCCATCAATAGTTTGTAAAATTGGTAAAGCAGTAATTGTTTTTCTATTTTTAAATGAACCAGCACGTTCTAATAATTGTGAATGAGCAAAAAATATGTCGCCGGGCATTGCTTCCTTACCAACAGGCTTATCAGTTAATAAAGCAATTTCTCGAATAATATTAGCATGCTTTGTTAAGTCATCAAATATAATAACAACATCATCAGTTAATGAAATGTTTTCAGCATGAGCCATACCTACATATGGAGCTAGATATTGCTCGTATGCACTAGTAGCAGGCGCATCAACAATAATAGTATTTTTTAAAGCATCATGTTCTTTTAAGGTATTATAAATTTTAGATATGCTTTCTCTTTTTTGTCCAATTGCAACATAAACACACTTGGTATTGGTTTTTGCTTGATTTAAGATAACATTAATTGCTATGTGAGTTTTTCCGGTTTGTCTATCCCCAATAATTAATTCACGTTGTCCTTTTCCGATAGGAATTAATAAATCTATTGATGTGAATCCTGTATATAGTTGCTCATTTAATGTTTGAACACTCATTAATTGATGAGCAAGTTTAAATGTGGCACTTTCAGGATCATTTTTTTGTTTTTCAACAGCAAGCTTTTTAGGTAAAACAACATCGCCAAAAATATCGACTACATTTCCAAAATGTTGTTTTGAAGTAAATACATCACGCTTTTGGGTAGCGATTATTGTATCATTAATTTTTAACTCTTTATTTTCATTATTAGCTAATAAAAACGCGTGATCATTTGTAGCACTAATAAGAATTAATTTAATATTTGTATCTCTTTCGCAAACAAATTGTTGTCCTTGTTCATAAGGAAATTGTCCTGATACTTCAACAATATAACCAAAAATAGAAATTATCTTGGGATTTTTATTTGGTTTAGCATTACTATTTTCCATTTTCTTCTCCTTTATTATTCATAAAATAACTTTTTTTAATATATAACTTCAAAATTCCTGCTATGTCTGAGAAATATAAAATAATGTTAGGCAAGAATTCAACATAATATCCATCTTTTATTAGGTCCTTAAGAATCTCATTATATAATTTTTCGAAGTCATTATTTCATTCAAATTCTTCATTATTCACATAAATTAATGGAACTTTTTTATAAATGCTAAATATAGTGTTTTCTTCGAAGTTAACAATAAAATTGGCAAATTTTATAGGTAGATAATCCATAAGTGATTTCTTAATTCTCTCTAGAAAGTCAATTACACGGGAATCCTTTGTATTAAAATTACCTTTAAATAAAATAGTTGAAATAAGTTTATTAAAATCAATTAATTTAATTTCATTTTGATTTTTTTGATCTTCAAACCAGAACAAAATTCTATCTTTATTTCCATCTATTAATATAGATTTTTTTTCAGGCATTTTTCTCCTTAAAATAAGTTAAATAATAAAACAACATTATTATAACCATAATTTCCTAATAATTTAGGAATTGATAATAAAAAAATAATAGCAAAGCCATTATTTTTCTACAATAGGATATACTGAAGCAAATTTTCTATTAATTCTATTTTCGAATTTTACAATACCATCTATTAAAGCAAATAATGTATCATCTTTTCCTTTGCCTACGTTATTGCCAGGAAAGATTTTTGTTCCTCTTTGTCTATAAATAATGCTTCCGGCTGTTACAAATTGTCCATCAGTAGCCTTAACTCCTAATCTTCTACCAGCCGAGTCTCTACTATTCGAGGTTGTTCCACCAGATTTCGTATGTGCCATGTCTTATTTCTCCTTAATTTCTGCAATTTGAACTTTTGTATAAGGTTGACGGTGACCTAATTTACGTTTATGAGTTGATTTAGCATTGTGTCTATAAACAACAATTTTCTTTGCTTTCCCTTGTTTTTCAATGATACCTAAAACAGAAGCAGCTTCTAAATATGGAGTTCCAATTTTATTTTCGACTGCTAAAACTTTATCAAAAACAACCTTGTCCCCTGCATTTCCATCGATTTTTTCGATATAAATAGAATCGCCTTTTTTAACGATTAATTGTTTACCACCTGTTTCGATAATTGCAAACATTTAAAATCTCCTTATATTTTGTCACATCTTTGAGGTACTTTTAAAAAGTTTAAAAACCTGTTTAGAATGGTTACTCTATAAGTAACTTGATTATTTTACCACAAATTTACGTATATTTCGGCAAAATAAAAAAACAAGGAAATTATTCCTTGTCCTTATTCTAATTAATTATTCGTAATCTATTTTATTATCATCAAATTCTTCTGATTCATTATCATCAGTCTCAAAATCTTCATTGTCATAAAAATCATCAGCAAAGTCATTAACAAAGCCTTTATCACTAAGACCTTCTTCATCATATTCTTGTGTCAAAGTATCTAAATCAATCATATTTTCATCGCCTAATTCAATATCGTCTTGTTCTTCATTTTCATCAAAATTTGTAAAGTATTTAATCGATGGTTTAATATCGTATTTAGAATGTTCTTCAAATGAATATAATGCAGTTCCTGAAGGGATTTTCTTTCCAACAATAATATTTTCTTTTAGACCACTTAAATTATCTGTTCTAGAAGAAATGGCAGCATTAACAAGAATTTTCGAAGTTTCTTGATATGAAGCGGCAGCCAAAAACGAATCAGACAACAGCGGAACTTGTTTAGCACCTTTAATAACAACACTTCCATATGCTGGAATTTTGTTTTGGGATAATAATAATGAATTTTCTTCTTGATAATCAAAGATATCAACAATAGCACCAGCAAAGAATTTTGAATCTCCGGGATCACTAATAACAATTTTAGACATCATTTGTCTAATAATAATTTCAATATATTTATCACTAATAGCAATACCTTGAATACGATAAATTCTTTGAATTTCTTTTAGTAAGTAATTTTGGACTGTTCTAACATCAGTTAGTGCTAATAACTCTTTTAGAATAATTGGGCCTTCTGAAAGCTTTTGGCCGACTTTAACATCATCACCAATAGAAACTCTTAATTTCTTATTAGTATTAACTAAAATAGATCTAGTTTCAATTTGATTTTTATTATTCAAAATTTCGATATAAACAACATAATCGTTATCAGATTTTTCAAGTTTTTCAATATCAACTACAATACCTTGATATGGCGAAATTGTTGCTGGTCTACCTCATGGTTGTTCATGAGCATCAATTAATTCAATTAATCTAGTAAAACCACCAGTAATATCTTCAACACCAGCAACCCCACCAGTATGGAATGTACGCATAGTTAGCTGTGTACCAGGTTCACCAATTGATTGAGCAGCTATGATACCTACTGCTTCACCAATATTAACAACACGGTTTGTTGCTAAGTCCTTACCAAAACACATTTTACATACACCATTACGAGTATTACATCCAAGGATCGATCTAATTTCAACTTCTTCAATACCAGCGTCAATAATTTTTTGTGCTATCTTATTAGTAATTAAGATGTTTCGGCTACAAATCAAATTACCTTCTTTATCATAAATTGGCTTATTTGAAAATCGACCAATTATTCTTTCTTTTAGAGATACAATAATTTGTTTTGTTTTAGTATCAATGATATTTCTAGCTAAAAATCCATATTCCGAACCACAATTTTCTTCTCTAACCACAATATTTTGAGCAACATCAACCAATCTTCTTGTTAAATAACCTGATTTAGCAGTATTAAGTGCAGTATCAGTAAGACCTTTTCTAGCACCATGGGTTGACGAATAGAATTCAAATGCGGTTAGGCCCTCGATAAATGATGACTTAACGGGAACTTCAACGGTCGAACGAACAACCCTATCATTTTTAGCATCAGCTTTAGTGGTTTTTGTATTGTTAGCCATCAGTCCACGCATACCAGCTAATTGAACATAGTTCGAAATGTTTCCACGAGCACCTGAGTTAATCATAGTGATAACTGGGTTTTGTGGATTTTCTTTAATGATTGTTTGCAATTCTTGTTGGATTTTATCTTTGATTTCAGCTCATTTTTTAATAGTTAACGAGTATCTATCATCATCAGTTATATAACCTAATTTGTAGTAGTTTTTTAATTTAGCAATATATTCATCACCTTCAGCGATATATTCTTTTTTCTTTTCAGTTTCTAAAATATCCGAGAAGGAAATAGAAATACCTGAAGTAGTTGAATAATCAAAGCCAAGTTGTTTAATATCGTCAAGAATAGAAGCAACAATATTTGTATATTTAAATCAAACCTTGTCTAACAATTTAGCTTTCTCTTTAGCACTTAATGGAATATGAATTTGTCCGCGGTATCTCTCTTCATTTTCTAAATTTAATTTTTGTTTTTCTTCTAAAACAAATTCAGTCAATAAATCTGCATGTTCTCTTTCAAGATTTTGGCCCTTGTAAGTTTTTAATTTTAAAAATTCTAAAACAATATCCGAATCTTGCAAATCATTAATTTTATCAATAACGCTAGCAACTTCCGCTATGCTTATTGTTGCAACATAGTTATCAAACATGTAACGAATAATCTTGGCAATATTCTTTTTATTAAAGGCATCTAGCAATGGTAAGGTCTTAATATATTCAGGAATATTTATACCAGCTTTAACTACATATGTTTTATTAAACTCATTCTTATATTCCTCTAAATTAATTGCCTTTATTACTTTATTATCAAAGATAAAAGGAAAATCTTTTGGAAACACATTATTAAAAATAAATTTACCAACTGTTGAAATAACATAAAGCTGTTGATTAATTGTATTTTTATTAAATATTTTAGAGTTTTTTACCTCTTCAGCAGGTAATGCTACCCTTGCATGTAAAGAAACTTTTTTAGCCTCAAGGTTCCTTATCATGTGATCATAATTGTCAAAGACTCTTCCTTCGCCCTTAGCATCTTTTTGTTCAATTGTTAAATAATATAAACCCAAAATCATATCTTGTGAAGGATTAATAATAGGTTCTCCATCCTTAGGGCCTAGAATATTTTTATTGGCAAGCATCAATTCACGACTTTCCAATAATGATTGTTCCGAAATAGGCACATGAACAGCCATTTGGTCACCATCAAAATCGGCATTAAAAGGGGTACATACTAAAGGGTGTAATCTTATAGCCTTTCCTCTAACTAAAACCGGTTCAAATGCTTGAATAGACAAACGGTGAAGCGTAGGAGCACGGTTAAGAAGTACTAATTTTCCTTTAATTGCTTCAGCAACATGAGGTCAAATAATTGGATTTTGATCTTCAATTATTTTCTTAGCATTTTTAACAGTTGTTGCAACCTGTTGATCAATTAAACGAGCAATAATTCATGGCTCAAATAATTTTGCAGCCATCTCTCTTGGAATACCACATTGATGCATCTTTAGATTTGGCCCAACAACAATAACAGAACGGCCAGAATAGTCTACACGTTTTCCAAGTAAATTCTGTCTAAAACGTCCTTTTTTACCTGTTAGTGCATCTGAAATAGATTTAAATGGACGATTGTCCTTTGATAAAACAGGGTTAGGGGTTCTTCTTTGATTATCAATTAAAGCATCGACGGCTTCTTGAACCATACGTAATTCGTTTTGCGTTACGAGTTCAGGAGCATCTTTTTCTTGTCATTCTTGTAAACGATTATTTCTAATAATAACTCTACGATATAGTTCATTTATATCACTTGTTGAGTGTCTACCACCATCCAATTGAATTAATGGTCTAAGATCAGCCGGAATAACTGGTAAATTGTAAATTAGCATATTTGTTGGCGATTGTTTTGATTCAATAAACGCGTTAATAACTTGCAATCTCTTATATAATTTTTCCCTATTTTGTTTAGTAGTAGTTGCAAACTTTTCGGGATTTTTAGATTCTTGTAAATTGAGTTGATTAATTTGCTCTGTTACATAAGCTTTTTCAGCGACTAGATCTAAATTCTTCAATAGATACTCAATAGCTCTTGCCCCAGTCATAATTTTTGCGTCTGAGTAATGTTGGATGATATCATTTAATTCATAAAAGTCAATTCCATATTCTTGACCAATTTTTGAAGTAGCTTTTTCAACCAATTGCTCAATTGTTTCTGAAATTTCATCATAAGCTTCTTTATGATCTGGATTTTTTGGATCAAAACGTGTTAATAATTCATCCAATGCTTCTTTATATATAACAGCAGCATCATTGATTTCGATTATTAAGTTTTTAGGTAATGATTTAAGTCCACCATCTTCTACAACAATATGATTTTTATAATAAATAAGATTTTCAAGTTCCTCTCTTCTAACTGTTTCAGATGAATTTTGACTCGAAATTCTTAAACCTAATAATTTATAAATAATTGAATGGTCAACCTTAAAAAACCAAAAATGAACAACAGGGCTATTTAACTTAATATGCCCCATATGATTTCTACGTGCTATTTTAGGCAAGATTTGAACATTTTCTTTACGACACAAATCAGTTCTTGTACAATATGAACCTTCATTTATTTTCTTATATTTATAACCACAAGTAGGACAACGATAATCTATCATTGGTCCAAAAATAATTTCATCAAACAAACCACCACGTTCAGGTTTATATGATTTATAGTTAATAGTTTCTGGTTTTGTAACTTCTCCATGCGATCAAGATTCAACATCCTCAGGAGTAGCTAATGATAAAGAAATTTTTCTAATTTTTGATTCATCTAATAAATCGAATTTTGCATTATTTTTCATTATTCTGCTCCCCCATCTCAATCTTGTTGATATTTAGTATCAATTCTTTCATATTCAAGCTCATTTTCTTCTCGTGAATCATCATGAGTTTCAAGTTTGATGCACAAACCTCTTAGTTCATATGCCAAAACATTAAACGACTCAGGCATACCTGGCTTTGGCAACTTTGTTTTTCTTGCAAGCGAGTTATAAAGCTGATTACGTCCATTAATATTATCTGACTTATATGTTAATAGTTCTTGTAATAAATTTGCTGCACCATATGATTCGATGGCTCATGTTTCCATTTCCCCAAATCTTTGCCCACCATTTTGCGACTTACCACCAAGCGGTTGTTGCGTAATTAATGAATATGGCCCAACTGAACGAGCATGCATTTTATCATCAACCATATGATATAGTTTTAAATAGTACATTATCCCAACCGATATTGGTTGATCAAATGGTTCACCAGTACGCCCATCATACACAACAGATTTACCTGATGGATTAATTTTTGCTTCTTCAAGAATTTCTTTAATTTGATTATGAGTAATTCCATCAAATGTTGGAGTAACAAATTTTGTATTTAATTTTTGTGCAGCTAAGCCAAGGTGCAATTCTAGAACTTGTCCAATATTCATCCGTGATGGAACACCTTGAGGGTTAAGAACAATATCCAGTGGAGTACCATCTTCTAAATAAGGCATTTCCTCAACTGGTAAAACAACGGAAACAACGCCTTTATTACCATGACGACCTGCCATCTTGTCCCCAACTTTAATTTTTCTCTTTTGGGCAATTGAGACTTTAACAATCTTTTCAATACCGTCTTCTAGAACATCGCCAAATTCACGACTCAAAACATCAACAGCAACAACTGTACCATTGTGACCATGTTTAACTTTTAGTGATGTATCCTTTTTTGAAGCGGTCTTTTGTCCAAAGATAGCTCCCATCAGTTTTTCCTCAGGAGTTGGGTTTTCTTCACCTTTTGGCGATGTTCTACCAACCAAAATATCACCTGCAGAAACTTCAGAACCAACTCTAACGATACCATTATCATCTAAGAAACGCTTTGAGTGGTTTGAAACATTAGGAATATCAGTTGTTAAAATATCTTCACCGGCTTTTGAATGTCTAAATTGAATAGTTTGTTCTTCAATGTGAATCGAAGTATAGACATCATCCTTAACTAGTCTTTCTGATAAAACAACAGCATCCTCATAATTAAAACCATGTCATGTTGTGAAACCGACCAAAACATTCTTGCCTAATGCCATTTCACCATTTTTCATTGATGGACCATCAACCAGTAAATCTCCAGTTTTAACACTTTGACCTACCTTAACTAATGGAACCTGATGAATTAAAGTACCTTGATTAGATCTCTCGAAAGTTCTTAAATGGTATTCATCTTTCTTATTACTTTCATCTCTCTTAATAATGATAACGTTAGCATCAACATAAGATACCACACCATCATATTTAGCAATAATGTTTGTTGAAGAATATTTAGCAATATCAGCTTCAACACCAGTTGCAACTAATGGAGCTTCAGGGAATAATACAGGTACAGCTTGACGTTGCATATTAGAACCCATTAATGCCCGGTTAGCGTCATCGTTTTCTAAAAAGGGAATAGCAGAAGCAGCGATCGAGGTCATTTGACGGTTTGAAACCCCAACAAAATTAACTTCATTAGCTGGGACTTCAAGATATTCATTATCACGACGAACCATTACCATTTTATCCACAATTATATCATTTTCAATATTGACGGTTGATTGCGCAAATGTATACCCAGCTTCTTCGATGGCTGTTAAATAGTGCGGACTTGAAAAATCTACCTTTTTGTTTTCAACCTTAAAATATGGCGATTTAATAAATCCGTATTTATCAATGTCTGCGAATGATGCAAGATTAAGAATAAGTCCAATATTCGGCCCCTCAGGAGTTTCGATTGGGCAGATTCTTCCATAATGGGTAGGGTGAACATCACGAACCTCAAATTGGGCGGTATCACGGTTTAGACCTCTTGGCCCCAGCGAGGTAATACGACGTTTGTTCGAAATTTCGGCTAGCGGATTACATTGGTCCATAAATTGTGAAAGTTTTGATGTATTGAAAAATGATTTAAACTGGTTAAATATTGGTTTATTATTTGTTACATTCTTTGGCGTAATCTTTGATGTTTCCTTGGTTGAAATTCTTTCACGAGTATTTTTTTCTAATTTAATTAGACCGATTCTAAATTGATTTTGCAAAAGCTCACCAATAGTAACAATTCTTTTATTTACTAATGAGTCAGGATCGTCATCAACACCAATATTAAACAATAAATTAAAATAGTATGATATTGTTGCAATTAAATCAGGAATTAGTAAAAAGTTTTCAGTTGAATTAGGATCATTACCTAGCACTTGAACTTTATTAATGTCATTTATCATGTCATTTTCTGTAGGATAAACTCATACCCTCGGAACAGATAAACGCAAAGCAAGTTTTTCATTTCCAGGCATATCCAATTGATTACCATATACTGAAGGATCAACATCAGGTAATTTTCACAAAGGAAGAATGCCTAATCTAAATTCCTCCGCAATCTTTCTTGCTATTTCTCAAGTAATTAACAAACCTTTTTCATACTTAACTTCGCCATCCATATTAATGATATGCTCAGCTAAATAGGTGTTTACTAATCTTTCGGCGATATTTAACTTACGGTTCAAAGTAAAACGACCAGTTTCAGTTAAACTGTATCTTTTTTCATTAAAAATAGTTGATGGAATTAAATTACGGGCCGATTCGGCGGTCATTCTATCACCCTTTCTAATTAAGCGATATATTGTTTCCTGGGCATCCCTTGTAATTTCCTCATCAGTATTACCTAATGTTTTATCTTTTCGTAAAGTTTCATTTAATTCTGGAATATCACCAAACATTTTCTTAATACCTTTTTCAGTAAAACCAAGTGCTTTCAAAAAGGTAGATAATAAGAATGATTTATTTTTATCGATATGCACCTTAACGGTGTCCGGGTTAGATGAAGTAGTTTTGTGGTATATTTCAACTCATGAACCGACTTGAGGAATAATTTCAACTTTATTAAACAAGTCATTAGCCTGTTTATTTCTTACATTAACTCCAAAGTAAGCACCAGTTGAACGAATTAATTGAGAGACAATAACCTTTTCTGAACCATTAATGACAAATGAGCCTCCATATGTCATAATAGGAATTTCAGCAAAAACAACTTCAGCAGGTGTAACTTCACCTGTTTCTTCATTAACTTGCTTTAATTTAGCCTTTAACTTACCTTGATATGAAGAACCTTTTTGTTTTGCCTCTTTAATACACTCAAATTCAGTTTTATTAGGATATTCAAAAGTAGCAGAATTTTCAATATACTCAATTCTTACTTTTCCGCGTGATTCAATTGGATATATGTTTCTCAATTCCTCTTCAACACCTTTGGTTAAAAATTGTTCAACAGAGTCTCTTTGCATTTTTAAGAAATCAGGAGTATCGAATTTCTTTTGACTAATTGAATAATCTCTACGTTCGGTAACCGGTCCAAATTTTCTTAAAACATATTCTGGTTTTTTGTTCATATCTAACCTCATTTTTTGTTTAAATTTACTAAAATATACTCAAAGTATTTACAACAGTTTACACATACGCATGTATGCGCATTATTTATATTATATAAAAAACACAAAAACGGCTTTTTAAGCCAGTTTTTTATGTTATCTTTATTAGTCTAAAACTACTTCAGCCTTAACTTCAGCTAATTTAGCCTTTAATTCTTCTGCTTCTTCCTTCTTAACATTTTCTTTTAATAAGGCAGGTGCTGACTCAACCAATTTCTTAGCATCCATTAAACCTAAACCTAGTAAATCCTTAACTGCCTTAATAACAGCAAGTTTATTTCCACCGTCTGATTTTAATGTAACATTAAATGTTGTTTTTTCTTCAACAACTTCAGCAGAAGCTGGAGCAGCGGCAGCAACAACAGCACTAGGATCAATTCCAAATTCTTCTTTTAGTCCTTCGACAAGTTCCATAACTTCTTTAATATTCATTTCTTTCAATGCTGAAACGAATTCTTCTTTTGTTAATTTAGCCATATTTTTCTCCTTAAAATTTTATTTTATATTTTGATTATTAAGTTTTACATTTCCTTTTGTTTAACTAACTCGTTTAGACCAATTGCAAGATTTCTAATTGGTGCAAGCAATGAGTTTCCAAGAATCATAAGTGATTCTTCATATGAAGGAAGTTTTGAAATTTCTTCAAGATTTTTTGCATCAACAACTTTGTTTTCATAAATACCAGCGACCAATTGTAAGGCAGGGTATTCTTTTTTGAATTTAGCTAATGCTTTTAGTGTGATTAAGTCATCTTCATTAGCAAAAATAAATATATTTTGGCCAACAAGATAATCATTTAATGTTTTGTGTTCTGTCGATAATAAGGCTTGTTTAACTAAACGATTTTTATAAACTTTTATTAAAACGCCATACTTAGCCAATTCTCTACGAATTGCTTGCAACGAACTAACATCTAAAGTTTTATACATAGCAACATATAAAGCCTTAGACTGATTTAGGTTTTTAGAAATTTCATCAACCACTAAGACCTTAGCATCCCTTAATGCGCTCATTTCTCCTCCTATTTTAAATTATGTTTTTGCAATATCAATAGTCAAGCATACTCGGTAACTTATTAAGCGTTTGCCGTTACTGTCTTCATATATTGCAAAAGCATTATATCATAGAAAAAATAAAAATTTAATATCATTATCATAATTTTCCATTATTTAATGTGTATTTATAATATATAATATATTTTGACTCATTTTCTATTTTGATTATTTATATTTTAATAAGAGTCAAAACAAAAGTCAAGCGTTTTTTGGTGTTTGACTCTTCTATTTTTTCAATCTATTTGTAGCAAACAAAAAAATTGGAATGGAAACTTTTTTACAAAATACAAGGATTTTATTATGACAGGTAAAAATGCAGCAATTACATCTTTTATAATATATATTTTTGGCGCGCTTTTTTTAACAATAGCCTTAGTTATGTTTTTGTTTTTAGCTTTAGTTAACATAAAATCTAATTCTAATGAAGAAATATTTGAAGAAATATTTGTTATTTTACCTTTTTTACCTTTGGCACCAGCGTTGATATTAAATATTATAGGTTTAGTATTTTATTTTATAGCTATGGTTAAAACAGGTTTATCAGCAGCTAGAATATTAATGATAATCGGGTTATTTCTTCCACTTTTAGGATTAATAGGTTTAATTATTGCTATGACTGAACAAACAAATTTTAATAAAGCAAAAATTTGTATAAATAATGGAAATTATTGTAGTTTATGTGGACAATTGTTACAAAAAAACAATCAAACAATACAAAATCCGCAAATCAACACTCAATAAGAGGCCACTATTATTAGAGAAGTAATACATGTTAGTGGTAATGATGCAAATCTAGAATAAAAAAAATTAAAATAAACCTTAATACATAAAGTATTAAGGCGAAAAATGGAAAACTCAAATGTGAAAAAATTTCATTTTTTCATTTTTCAGATTTTCTTAAGTTTTTGAGCAAAAATAAAAAGTGTAAAATTGACCATTATTTTCAAGCAAAACACACTTTTTGTTTTTTTTATATACAATTTTTTTACAATTTCTAAAATTTCATTATAAGTTTCTTCATTGCTCTTATTAATAGCGGGGTTAATAAATCTTTCTTCAATTATTTTCGCGTTTCTTAACTTAGTTAACTTATTACAGTCTTTTAAAAAAATCAATTAACTTAGTATTGGTTATTTTTCAATGAAACCTTGTTGATGATAGAATTCATTAATTTCAAATATTGTAAAATAAAACAATTAATGCAATGAAATTTAGTAAAAAATGCCCTCGAATATGTTTTTCGGTTCAGATAAATATCGGTCAGGTTTTTAGTGATTATTTCAATGTTTTGAGGTTTTCTTCAATTTGATATTGTTTGCGATAAACTAAAACAATTTCTTCAAGTTTAAGATCTTTTCTTGATGTTTCATAAACAAAGTAACCATCAAATTTTTCATCTTCTTCGATTTTGTCTAGATCAAGAATAAAACTCATTTTTCAACTCTTTATTTAAAAAAATATCTAACAAAGATGCTTTTATTACGCATCCTCAACACTATACAAATTCAAAAAAGAAATGAGTTTTATTATCCCATATGATATTTTACTTACTTATAAGTCTATAGGAAGTCATTTAGGTCAAAATCTAAGTGCCATAAACCTAAGAAAAAACTGCTGGCAAAATAATGCGTGAACAACCTAAAGAAATTAATGATTGATTAACTTTGAATGACTATGAAATGGATATAGTCTATAGAAATATAAAATCAAAGAAAGTCATATTAACTTTGATAAATCGCTTAACAAAAAATCTTATGCAATCATATCAAGACTCAATGCTAGAGCAATAAAAAGAGCTATCGAAAAATTTGCTGCTAGATTTAACTTTAAGATTAACACTTTATTAATAGATAACAGATCTGAAAACTATATGTTGGACAAGATAAAGAGTATCAAACAATTTTTTCGCACAAATGCATTTGCATCATCTCAAAAGGGTTAGGTTGAGAATATACATAAACTTATATTCTAAAAAAAATTATTTGACTGATACAGCAATGATGAAACCTGATCCATGATGGACAAAATTAATAACGTTATTCGGCATAATATTAAGCAATTTCCATTTCTGATGTCGGTTAATGCAGCTCAAAATTTCTTTCAAAATAATTAAAAGTTTAATGAACGAAATTGTATGTTAGATTAGTATCCACGCAAACAAAAAGCAATTAGATATATGCAACTCTCAAATCCTTAGATATTAAAAATCAATGCAAATTGATTATTTTGTTATTGATTTTAATTAAAAATTCGCGTTTTTTTAGGAATGCTTTTGCATTTTTTTACATAAAATTATTCTAATAAAATTTAGTGAAGATGCACTTTTTCGTTTTATATTTAACAAATAATGTATATAATTAGGTGCATTAGGTATTTAAAATGAAAAATAAATTTAGTGAAAAAAGTTTTTTCTTATATGGTATTAATTTTATAGTTGGTTTTGGTTTTATAACAACAATCACAGGAATAATTGCTCAAGGTATATGAGGTATGTTAGTTTTTGCACTAACATCATTCATCAGTTTTAGTGTTATTTTAGCATTTGCGCGTGGAGCTCAAGCATTTGGTAATGAGGCCGGCGGTTCATATGTTTATGCCAAAAAGGCTTCAGCAAATAAATTTTGAGTCTTTTTTAATGGCTGGAATCAATTCTCACAGATACCGCTTTTTTCAGCCACGACAATTTTATTTTTTTCAACATTGCTATCAGAATTTGATAAATCACATCAATTAATCTATCAAATTGTTTCTCTTGTATTCTTTCTTTCTTTGACATTAATTGCAACGTTTGGAATAAAGACATCTAAATGATTTATTTTATTTTCTGCATCAGTAAAATGAATAACGATAATATTAGGTGTATCTTTAGGTATTTATTTATCCTTTAGTTCACTCGATTTTGCTAATAACATCTTGACAAATAGCAAAGTTTCAGTCTCAATAATTACTATAAATGTATTGAATTTTATTTATGCATTTGGTGGTGCAGAGGGTCTTGCAGGAATAAGCGCTAACGTAGAAACAAAACGCTTTAAAAAGATATTATTACTAATTTTTGCTGCTGTACTTGCAATTTACTTTACTTTATATCTCTTACTGTTAGGACTGCAAAAAGGATTTATTGGTGAATCCACTTCATTTTCAAAATTCTTTCAATCGTTATGAGGTTTAGCTGGACTTATAATTTTTATGATAGGTACACTATTCAATAGAATTTCAAGCACTCTTTCGGCAAACATATACTATTCAAGAATTGTTGCTCCTTTAGCTCATGATGGATTCTTACCTTCAAAACTAGGCAAGAAAAACAAGCATGGGGAATATAGAAACGCATTATTATTTGCAACAGGTTTTAGTGTTATATCAATGATTATTTTTACAGCAATACCATATGCATTAGGTATAAAAGATCAATTTAGTTTTATCCTTAATGCTGGTAACGTGGTTTTCTTAATGCAGTACCTTTTAGTAATAATTTCGATTTTAGTTATTGCATTCAAACATAGAACATTTAGGCTTACTTGATGAGAAACTACAATATTTATTTTGTCTATTATTTTAATAATTTTTATATTAGTAGTTAATTTTATTCCTCCGATTGTAGGCGATGAATACACAAAAGGAACTATATTTTTAGCACCTAGTTATCTAGGTGTAATGTTGATTGGCTTTGTCATTTGAGGAATATATTCAGCAGTAAAACAACGTAAAAAGAAAAATATTTCAAAAACTTATGAGCTCAAAATATAGCTATATTATCAATTTGCTAATTTTCCTGATTACTGGTTTGAATTTTTAGGTCTTAAAAAATAAATTTAAAATCATAAGTTTAATAAACATTTTTAAACTATAAAAATGTTGCAATTTAAATAAGAATTAACAAAATAAAAAATATAACCCAGAACGTAGCTGGGTTTAATATTAATAATCAAGTGTAAAAAGTTTATTCTTATGAGTTAATTTTCTTACATCGATTTCGTATTTTTTTATATATTCGTCATCGCTTTTATTATCCATTTCAGGATAATATCTTTCAAAAACAACAGATGCTTCGGCCTCTTCATGATAATGATTAACTCATATTGTGAATCCATCAATAACATCCAAAGTTTTATCTGCGCTATACTTAATTTTATTTTTTCTTAAAATCTTTAAAAGGGACCATTTCCCTTCTCCTGGTTGTCATGTATCGAAATATAATGGATTTCTAAATTTCATTTCATCATTAATAGTTATTGCATTTGATATCGGTATTATAAATTCTTCATTTTTTTTAAGAGGAGATGCAAAATAATCACTTGTATTATTAAATTGATCTGGAATTAGCAATTTTACAGAATGAGGAAAGTACAAAAATGTAATTTCTTTAGCTTTTGTAAGCCAAATTTTAAATTCTTTTTCGTATCCTTCTTTATTGGTCGTATCATTATTTTCCAATTTCACATTTATAGCAAGCATATAATAGTTTTTAACTTTATTTTCATTAACAAAATCTATTAATTCTTGATATTTATTTTCTGTTTTAAAAGTTATTTTTCTAAAAGGTCTTTTAATTACCTCGCCTTTATCTTTATTGCGAAGTTTTGAATATAAAAGCGGATTATGAGAGTATTCAGCTTTATAAATCCCACCTGGTTTTATAATGTCTTCATGTTGTTCATTATCCTCATTTTTGTGAATTATACAGCTTGTAGATAATAAAACAGTACTTAAAAATGGAACGATAGTTATTATTTTTATTCATTTATTTTTTTTCATTATTTTATAAATCCTCATAATTTAAGTGACTCTGTCATTTCATCACCAGTTACATGTTTTTTTAACATATCTATCATATAAATATTTTTCAATTCAGGTGAAAACTTATTTTCGTATAGATATTGTTTCTTAATTTCTGGTAAATAACTTTCCATTGCTTCTTTTAGTTTTATTGATGGAGATTTTCTATGTCTTGGACTTCATTCTTCTGGTCCTAATGTAGTTATATCAATATGAAAGTCTTCTTTTTTGTTTATATATTTATCGCTTTCTGTTATCGTCATGTAATTAGAACCTAAAAATAATGATTGTATAGCATCATTTGATTCACAGTAATATATGCACATATTCCCTCTCATTCTTCATATATATAATTAAAAGTGTCGTTTTCTCCAAATGTTTTTCTTGGTTCTGTTTTAAAAATTCAAGAATGATTTATTTCGTTATCGGCATATAAAAAACCATTCAACTCATCTCTTATTCCAAGATTAGAATATTCCGATTTTTTGCATTTTGCAGTTCTAATAAATTAAGGTATTTGAAATTATTGAAATTTACTTTACTCTTTTTGCTATCTTTTTTATTTTTTCAATCTTCATTTATGCTCTCGTTATTAGTCTTCTTTTTTGGTCTTCTATGATCCCCTATCATTAATTTATCTCGATCATTTTTATTTAATATTGATATATCTCCGATGGTTTCTCTGTAATATACCAAATTATCACTGGACATGATTTCTTAACTTAAATTAGATATGTTTCAATTTGGATTAACCTCTATTATTTTTTCTTTTTCTTGATCAAGCATTGAAAAACCACCTTTCTCATATCCTACTATATATGAATATTTATTTGTTTCCGGATCTAGATAATTTCTACTTACAAATTTTACTTTTGTGTCTTTTCTTCCAGTTAATTTTATAAAATCATATAAACAGTATGAGGATAATTTTTCTTTATATTGTCTTTCTTTCTTTTCCTCAATATATTTTGTATCCTCATATGGCATTATTTTTTAATGAAACCATTGTAAATGGTATAATGCTAGCTATCGTAGCTAAAAAACGCTAAATAATTTATTTTTCATATATTCCTTTTTTGTTTCTTCATATCTTTATTGTATTATTTTTAATAAATAGTGTTAAATTTATATTTAAAATACACATATATTTTCATATTTATTTTTTTGTATTTCCCAGTTTTGGCATAAAAAATACAGAATTTCAAACCAAATAATCTGTTTATACTATTTATAGTATAGGTTGTTTTTATTTTCTTATTTTTTTAACAACATTTTAATTTAATATAGTCATGTCAAAAGAATCTAATTTGGTCGATATTTTTTCAAAGCCTGGAAAGAGGGTTGATATAAATTCGCCAAAAAAGAAATTATGAAATACAAAAAAGAGGATTCTAATACAAAAAAGACATTTGTTAAATTTATGATGATATTAAAAACGATGTTAAAAGATAGTTAAAAAATAACAAATATACCTCAAATTTAGGTAGATTTGTTATTTTTGTATAATAAAACTGGAAAAATCAAAAGGAAAATAAAAAGCAAGAAATAATTCTTGCTTAATTCTTAATTATTATTAAATTTAAATTCAGAAGGTATTTCACTCAATCCGTTTTTAAATAGGTTGGTTTTAAAATCCGAGGCTGAATAGATTTCTTTTAGCGCTTCACGATATGAATTTTTTTGTTCTTTACCACCGCCATAAATTAGATCATATTCTGGAAGATTATATTTTCCATATAAACCATCATAGTTATAACCTTCAGATCTAAAAGCAACCGATAGGCCGACACGTGCCAAAGTATTTGATGCATAAAATATTGAAACTAGCTCATTATTTTGATTTCGAATAGAAGTTCCAGAAGAACCACCAATCGGTGCATATCTACGTGGAATATAAGCTAAGCCCATATTTACATATCTTTTACCATTAACATAGTAAAAATCTTCGCCAATTTTTGGAGCCGCTATAAATGTATCTAAAACACCGGGTTTATCAATAAACGAACGATAACCAATTTGGTAAGAAAGAAAACTTCCTCGACCAAGTTTTTCTTTTGAATATGAAGAAGGTGTACCATCTTCGCCATTAGTTATTTTTGCATCATAATATTCATATTCGCTATTAATTCACAAGCTAAAACTATTGTTTTTTCTTTTAGTTTGATCATCATCAATATATTTCTTCAAATAATAATCTTCACGTGATGAAGGCCACCCTACAGCATACAAGAAATCTATATCTTTAGGTAATTTAGATTTTAGAGGAAAATCAATTTTTGAATAATCGTTTAAGTATGATTTTTGTTTAAATTTAACTTGTTTATCAGCGTGATTAGCATAATCATTAGTAATTTCTTTTGCTAAATTTTGTGCAAAATCTTTGCTACCGACTTGTGGATATCTTTTAGTTACATTTTGGTCATTTGAAGTTGCATAATATTTATTAATCTTAGTAAAATCAATTTCTAAAACAGCAAAATCAACAAATTCTTCCACATCAGCATATTTTTTCTTTTGACGCTCAGATAAGAAATCAGATGGATGAGATTTTAAATAGTCAGTTCCATCAAAAACCTTTCTAATTGCGCTAGGGTTTTCAAACGAAAAGCGAGTAATATTATCATCTAATTCAGAAATACGCAAACTTTGCCCAACCTGCAATTTATTGTCAATCTTAGCTATTGAAAAACTTGTCAAATTATCAGTTAATGCCCTTGCAACGTGAGAATTAGTTCCTAAATATCATTTTGTTGGATAACCATTACTATCAAGTTGGTAATCAAGAATTCAAGTGGTTCCATTTTCGCCAATTACATGTTTTTTTGATTTTGCTTTTAGTTCTAAATCAAGAATAGCTGCTTGTTGCTTTTGAATTTCGATTTCACGAGTTCTTTTTTGATATTCTGCAATAGCGTCATCATATTTTTTTAGTTCAGTTTCTTTTTCTTTTTGAAGACTTTCAGTTAAATGAACATCAGTGTTCTTAGCAATTTTGTCATCTAATTCTTTTTTTAGAGCTTCTTTTTGTTCTTTTAATTCAGCAACCTTTTTGTCAATTAATTTTCTAAATTCTGATTCATTATTAGGATCTTTCCAATGTTTAATAGCTAAATTAATTTTTGCTATTTCATCTTTAAAATCATTAACTCTTGTTAAAGCAATTGTAAAAGTCTGTTTGGCTATATCAAGATATTTTTGATTAACAATTTTTCTTGCTAAGCCATTAGTTTTAAAGGGATCATTTTTACCTAGTGTATCAACTCATGAAGGTTGTTTTCCTAATTCTGAAGACTCAAATAGTTCAATTCCATCGACTTCACCATTTGCTTTATATGAAGGCAAGCTAAAACCTTTATATGCGGCATTTTCATAAGAATCTTGACCTAACGTTTTTGCTTTTTCATCATATTTTTTAATTTGTTCACTAGTTGCCTTAGTATTTTCTCTTAATTTAGTTCAATCATCAATACCGGCAGAAAAAGCTAAATATTGCTTTAGCGAACCGACGTATTTATCATTATCATATTTAAAACGCTCTGTTTGGCTTAAACCAATATATTTTGAAACTTCATTATCTTCTAGATTTGAATCAATTTTGTTATTCGGTTTATCACCATTTGAATCACTATTAAATGGTGAAGTTTTTAAACCTGATAATTCAAATATATGATTTTTTCTTGTTAATGTTGCTTTATTTTTAAAAACAACATTAAATTTAGCTTTTCCGGTAGTATTAGCGTCATCTTCTAAAATAATACCTTCAATTGATATGTTGATTTTATTATTTAGATTTACATCCTTAAAATTAATTTTTATATTGGAAACATTCTTTTGTAGCTCACTAGCAAATAGCTGTGACTTGGTATTGCCTGTTAAAAAGTTGTTAAAAATAAGTTCAAAATTATCTTCAATATTTGCATTAACAATTAATTTGTTAAAATCATCATTAAATTCATTATCCGAATATTTTATGCTTGTGTCCGGTGTCTCACTAGACTGATTTTTCTTAATGTTTTCCTTAATATTTGCAATTTCGCTTTTTATGGCATTAATGGCTTGATCTGCCTTATTTTTAGCCTTACGCAAATCAAATACGCCACTGCTTTCATTAGTTAGAATATCATTAATTTCTTTTTGAACTTTTATCCCTTCAGCATAAGCGCTCGATTGTTTAGCATCACTGCGGGTATCTTTTAATTCTCTTAAAGATGTCTCTAATTCGGTTAATTGTTTTTTAATGTTGTCTTTTAGTGATGTTATGTCATCCTGACATGATATCAATGCAAATGTTGGAGAAAAAAGTAACGGCATTCCAAAAAACGCAGTAATAATTGCCTTGTTTCTTTTTGTTAATTTCATAATTTTAAGATTCCTTACATACTTTTCTAAAATTAGTTAAATGCTTCATCACTAGCAAAACTTACTTTGTAACCATTAGATTCAAGTTGACTCTTCAATGAACTTGCCCCCTGTGGAACTTGAACTTCCCTCGAAATTCCTGATAAATTAATTAAGATGCTTAAATTTGTTAAGGCTGAACTGGTCAAATTATCTTTAGTTGTCAATCTAACATTTTGCGTAACACTACCATTACTAAATTCAATTTTAGTTGGAGGAAATCCAGGTTCACCGCGTGACATTACGGTGTCAAATTGTGCACCATCTAAATCATCACCACTAATTTCGTATCAGGCTTTATCACTAAAGAATTTAGCATTTTTTAGTTTTCTTGGTTTATTTGATGATTTAATGTAATCATAAAAAATTAAGCCTTTTAATGATCTGATAGAAGGGGCTCTTGAGAAATCAATTCTTGTTGGATAACTATTTCCACCTTCATTGGTATCTGGATTTAGACCAGGGCCGAACCCACCTTGAAATATTCCTTCATTATTTCTAGTGTAATAAGCCATTCTTAAACCATTGTTAATTCTTTCATATTTCTTTTGCGGATCCGATTCATCTTTTAGTAAATCAGACTCTTCAAATGCTAAGGTGTTAAATGTAATTCTTGAAGCAATTTCGGCTCCGGGTCTTGTATCTCAACTAACATTGTAATCAATAGTATTAATTCACTCAACATTACGCAATGCTCATGGGTTAATCGATCAATCATCAAGTAGAGAATTACCTAAGGTAAATAACGCTAGTTCCTTAATGTTTTTCTTTTCTAATTCGACTAATGCTGATGTATTAGTTGCTCTATGATCAAAGAAAAGTTCTAATTGCGGCAAGTTATCAGGTAAGGCTCTTAAAATATCTTTGAATTTTTGGTTAGGATCTTTTTTACCCATATTTTTTATACGATATGAAGTAATTTCAATACCTTTATTCTTTAATGATTCAATTAAATTCTTAGTTTTCTCATAACCATCATAGTTAGCAGCATCAATTTCCACAATGTAGCCTTTATTTAACTTACCTTCTTGTGGTTTTTGTCTTGTTAATTCAGTTATGGTTATACCATCATTATTTCCGACATTAAATTGTTTAAATTGTTCAGATTGGGTAACATCTTTTTTATTTCATCCTGGATATACACCATTTTGAATTTGTTCTGGGTTTCGACCAAAATATCCCTCAATGCCAAAAGCACGACGGTCACGATTATCTCTTTCACGTCTAGCTATCTCGCCGTTATAACCAGGAGCTGGTGAATAGCTATATGAGTCGATTTCTCCATTTTCATTAATATATGCATTATTAGGAGAAGCAGTATAACCTTGTTTTAGATATTCTTCTGCTCCTTTACCTAATTTTGTAAATTTTGTATAATCTAAATTTTTAATTAATCAAGCATATTTAACATTTTTACTCTTAAATTGTTTATTAGGATATTGTTTTTTTGCATCCTCTTTTAAGAAATTAACAACATTAGGGCTATCTAAAAGACGTCTGAATTTATCAATTAATTGAGTTCATACTTGACTATTTAATTCAATATATCTATCAGGGTCAAATAATTCAGTTTCTTTATGTAGTACATCATCGATAAGGCTTGGGAAATAGTTTTGTAGTCCATCTGCATTATTATTAATAAGTTGTTTAAGAGTTGCTTTTCTTAACTCTTCTGTTACTTCAACACTTTTAACATTTCCAACAATTTCATTTACATAAGGATTTTTATTAGTAATTCCTGCAGCAACATCGCGAGGGTCTAATGGTCTAGTTGGAGGTGGTGTTACTTCAGCTAGAACATGAACACCATTAATTGTAATAGTAATTCTTTCGCTTCTAGGTGTAGGGGCAGGTTTAGGGGCAGGGGCCGGCTTTGGCGCTGGTTTGGGAGTTGGTTTTGGTTTTGGCGGAACCGGAACAGGTTTCGGCGGAACTGGGATAGGTTTAGGTTTTGGTTTGGGTTGTGGAAGGGGGACTGGGTTTGTTTTCGGTTCGGGTTTTGGTTCAGGTTTTGGTTGTGGTTTGGGTTCAGGTTTTGGTTCGGGTTTGGGTTGGGGAGGAACTGGGATAGGTTCTGGTTCGGGTTTGGGTTGTGGAGGCACAACAACAGGAGGTTTTGGAATTTCTTTTAAATTCTTATCAGTTATAGACACATCAGCTTTAGTTACATCGGGTGTACCTTTGTGAAATATTTCAGAGTTTTCACCATAAATATTGTTAAATTCTATACCATTTTTATTCTTTTGGTTAGCAGCAAAAATAGCATTACCTATAATTGCTGAACCTAATATTGTTGATCCTAAGGTAAATAAAACGATCTTATTCTTTTTACTCTTTAAAAGCTTCATATTTTCTCCTTAAAATAATTTCAATTCATAAAAAAAATCTTATGAACCTTTAATTTAACCTACATTATACTAAAATTTATATAATAATACACAAAAATAAGCATAAGTTAACTACTATCTATTTTCTCCAAACTAACAATAGTTAGTCTAAAATAATAAAAAGAGATTTTACTACTTAATTTAAGGTGTTTTTTTATTTTTAATTCCTATCATATTATATTGCAAATAAGATAGGCCTGTTAATTTGCAAATATACTAAGAATATACAAGTATAATAAAAATGCCTAGGCAATTTTGCCCTAGACCTTTTTATTATTTTTAAAATTTATTTAAATTAATCTTCGTCAACCGAAACTTTTCCGCCACGTTTCTTAATAATTTCGTCAGCTAAATTGCGAGGTAATTTTTCATAATGATCAAATCACATTTGATATGTACCACGTCCAGTTGTCATTGATCTTAATTGAGTTGCATATCCAAACATTTCGTTTAATGGAATGTATGCTTTAATAACATGCGCTCCATCGTTTCGAGTTTCGTTATCTCTAACTTGACCTCTTCTACGAGAGATATCCCCCATAACATCACCAAAGAAATCTTCTGGCACAACAACAGCAACATCCATAATTGGTTCTAATAAAACAGTCCCCAATTGTTCACGGCCCTTGGTCAATGATTTTGAAGCAGCAATTTTATAAGCAAGTTCTGATGAATCGACTTCATGGTAGGAACCATCAAATAGAGTTGCCTTAATATCGATCATTGGATAACCGGCAAGAATACCAATTTCCATTTTTTCTTTAAGACCTTTTTCGATCGATTTAATGTACTCTTTAGGGATTTTACCACCGACAATTTTATCAATAAATTCAAATCCACCATCAGGGTTTGGTTCGTATTTAATTCACACGTGTCCATATTGTCCCTTACCACCAGATTGCTTCTTATGAATACCTTCAACTTCTGCTGACTTAGTAATTGTTTCACGATATGATACTTGTGGAGCACCAACACTTACTTCAACCTTAAACTCACGTTTTAGTCTATCAACAATAATGTCTAAATGAAGTTCACCCATACCAGCAATAATAGTTTGCCCAGTTTCTTCATCTGTATAGTATTTAAATGTAGGATCTTCTGCTCCTAAACGTTGTAAAGCTAATGAAAGTTTCTCAGAAGCATCTTTTGTTTTAGGTTCAATTGCTTGCGAAATAACTGGCTCAGGAAAATTCATATTTTCCAAAACGATTTCTTTATGTTTTTCATCGATAAGTGTGTCACCGGTTGTTGTATATTTTAAACCAACAGCAGCACCTATATCACCAGTTCTAACCTCATCAATATCAGTTCTTGAATTAGCATGCATTAATAAAATTCTACTAAATCTTTCTTTTTCACCTTTTGTTGAATTTATTACATATGAGCCTTTTGAGATAACCCCACTATATACTCTAAAGAAGGTTAAATTACCAACAAATGGGTCATTCATAACTTTAAATGCTAATGCTGAGAAAAATTCATCATCAGAAGCAGGAATTGAAATTTCTTGTTCACCTTTGTATGCCTTCATTGCGGTAATATCCAATGGTGAAGGTAAATATTCAACAATAGCATCAAGCATTAACTTAACACCTTTATTCTTAAACGAAGTTCCGCAAACAACTGGGAAATATGTTGAAGTTAAAGTAGCCTTTCTAATAGCTTTTTTCATTAATTCAGCTGAAACTTCTTGTTCCGTTAGGATTAATTCAGTAATTTCTTCATCAAAATCTGCTAGTGATTCGGCAAGAGAAGCACGCATTAAATTTGCTTCGTCCCTTAGATAGTCAGGAATTTCGATTTCCTTCATATTTTCGTCGACACCACCATCAAATTCATAGGCTTTCATGGTTACTAAATCAATAATTCCATTAAATTGCGATTCTTCACCAATATTAAGTTGGATAGCATGTGCATTAGCACCTAATAGCTTTCTTAGCGACTCAACAGATGCTTTGAAATTAGCACCCATTTTATCCATTTTGTTAACATAAACAATTCTTGGAACCTTATAGTTAGTTGCTTGTCTCCAAACAGTTTCTGTTTGAGGTTCAACACCTGATTGAGCATCTAGAACAGCGACAGCACCATCTAAAACACGCAACGAACGCTCAACTTCAATAGTAAAATCAACGTGTCCAGGTGTGTCAATAATATTTAATCTTTTATTCTTTCAATATGCAGTTGTAGCTGCGGAAGTAATAGTAATACCACGTTCTTGTTCTTGAACCATTCAATCCATTTGTGAAGCACCTTCATGTGTTTCACCGATTTTATGAATTTTTCCTGTGTGGTATAAAACTCTTTCTGTAGTTGTAGTTTTACCTGCATCAATATGAGCCATAATTCCGATGTTACGATAATCTTCTAATTTATATTCTCTTGACATACTTTGTTCCTAATAAAATAAATAATTTAAATAAAAATAGGTAATTATCATCTAAAATGAGCAAATGCCTTGTTTGATTCAGCCATCTTGTGGGTATCGTCACGCTTTTTGATAGCTCCACCCATTTTATTTGCTGCATCAATGATTTCATGTGCTAACTTTTCTTCCATTGTTTTGTCATTTCTTAATCTGGCATATTGAATAATCCATCTTAGTGCTAATGTTTGTTTTCTTTTGGCACTAACTTCACATGGAACTTGGTAATTAGAACCACCAACTCTTCTTGAACGAACTTCAAGTTGTGGACTTACATTTTCTAGTGCAGAATTGAATACTTCCATTGGTTCTTTACCAGTTTTGTTTTTAATAATTTCAAAGGCACTGTATAAAATATTCTCGGCAACAGATTTTTTACCATCTAGCATAATTGTGTTAATTAATTTGGTAATAATTTTTGAGTTAAAAACTGGATCTGCTAAGACATCTCTCACAGGTGCTTTATGCTTTCTTGACATATTCTTTCCTTTCTATTTAACTTTCTAATTAATTACTTTTTGGTTTTTTTGTTCCATATAGAGAACGACCTTGTTTTCTATTGTTTACCCCAGCGGCATCTTGAGTACCACGGATGATAGTATATCTAACCCCAGGTAAATCTTTAACTTTACCTCCACGGATTAATACAACTGAGTGTTCTTGTAAATTGTGCCCTTCACCAGGAATATAAGCAGTAACTTCTTGTCCATTAGATAATCTAACACGGGCGTATTTACGAATAGCTGAGTTAGGTTTCTTAGGAGTCATTGTAGCAACCCGAGTACATACACCACGTTTAAATGGGGCTGGAATTGCTTTTTCTTTTTTTTGTAAAGAGTTGTACATCTTTAATAAAGCAGGGGCTTTAGATTTAGTTGTCTTATCTTTACGGCCTTGTTTAACTAATTGCGCAACTGTAGGCATTTTTTTCCTTTCTTAACATTGTTTTACATATTTTCAGATATTTTTAACTCTTATTTTAAAAATACTAAATTATTATACAACAACTAAACCAGTGTTTTTACTTTTTTATGTTTTTTATTAATAAAAAAGCAGCCAGATATAATTAGGCTACTAAAATTTCTTGGTAATAATATCAATTTGCTCTTTTTCTTTCTTTATTTGTTGTTCAAATGCCTTAAGTTTGCTTATTTCTTTGGTAATTTGGCTAATATTTCAATCATATCTAAATACATGATCTTGCAAATATTTCTTAATTTTTAAAATCAAGGGCGTGTATTTAACATTAATCAAATTATCTAGTGTTCATTGTGAAAAATTACTTAGTTCTTCAAAAAATTCAGAAACAAGGCGAGTATTATTATTGTACATATCCACAAATTTCTGCACTAAGTTTTTAAATTTTTGTTTAGCTTTATTTATAAAAACGTCAATATTATTTTCATGAGTTATCTTTTCTTCTTTTAGAGACCTTAGAAGATTGCTAATTTCATCCTTTAATTTAATAACTTCTTCATTCTTAGAACTTCCAAATAACGCATCAACATTTGCTAATAAATTTATAATATCATTCTTAAGTGAGTTAATTACATTATATTTTAACTTTTCGAGATTTTGACTACATGAAGCAACAAGGGGTGCAATAGTAATAACTGGCAAAAAACCTAGTACTAATTTTATTTTTTTAGCCATAGCAAAAGCAAATTATTTAGTTGCTAAAAATTTTGAAATTAAAAATTGTTTATATTCATGCATAAAATCAATAAGTTCTTTTTCATAAATAATATTTGAATCTTCATAATAATATGAAACATTCGAATGTGGATTAAAGAATAAATCTTCAACTTCATTATCACGATAAAATAATCATGAATTTTTAGTGGCACTTTGATATAAAGGATCATTAGCACGAGCCGTGTATACATATTCCTCGTATTTTTTATTAAATTCAGCTTTTGACATTGCTGCTAATTCCTTAGTTTCGTTAAGAATTTTAGCTTTTTTGTCCATTTTATTCATCCAAATAATTTCCTGCTCAATCTTTGATAAATCTTGATTGTGAATTGGTGTAGCAAATTCCGCAATATCAGAAATTTTTTGAGCATTACTTTTAATTTCGTTTTGGACTTCTGCAAAATACTCTACTTTAAATAATTGATTTAAAAATAAGTTATATTGTTTATCGAATTTTATTTGTTCCATATTATTATAAAATTTCATTCATCTTAATAACACATTGGATAATAAAAGATTAGAAGATTTTAACTTATCAAACTCTATATTAATTTTTTCAGGATATTTAGCTAATTCTTGTTTTTTTAGTTCCTTAAGAGAAATAATTTCATTATACACTGCCTCATTCTTATGTTTATATTGAGGATAGTTAAAACTTATGTAATAAATCACAACAAATGCGATACCAAATGAAATCAAAAGAACGATAGCAAAAGAAATAAATGTTATAAATAAAGGAATATATGAGGTAATGGTGTCTTTATATTCTAGATACTTCATTTCTGTAACAAGACCTGAATTAAATTTCTGGGTTGCAGTTCCCATATATGAATATACTTTTGACAATGATACAGATGAAAAAATAATTTGGATAGCTAGAATAACTAAAATTGTAACTATATTATAAAACGCGGTACTTTTTATATTTAACCCTTGTATATATTTTTTAAATAAAAAACCATCTAGTACTGCTTTTGTTTTATTAATGCTACGCTTAAAATTAATAAAAAACTTAATTATTAAATATAAATTAACTATTGCCAAAAGTGTCAATATTAAACCATAAATTAGAAAAGGATTAGAACCGACACTTTCAGAATTATTGGGAACCTTTGAATTCTGTCCTTGTAAAAACAGCTGACTCATTTTACCTCCTAAAAATTAATCATAATCATTATTATTCTCAATATCTTTTATTTCTTTGGCATTATCAGATTCATTTTCTTTAATTATTTTCATTGTTACTCATATTAGCTTTTTCGTTATGACTATTATTATTTTCAAATATGGCACTGATTTTTTCAATTAATTGCTTACGCTTTAATTCGCTAGCACCAAATATATTTAATTTTTGCGCCATAATTATTAGTTTTTCATCGCTTAATGTTTCTAATTGTGAGCTATATGATTTATTATTTTTTTCCTCAATAATCTCATCATTGTTTTTTTGTTCATTATTATCAAATATAGAAGGTTGTGTAGAATAAGTTTGTTGGTTAGTTTGTGAAAACTTTTGCCCAAAAATTTCATTTATTCTACCTTGTTCATTGTTGATTCTTACAATTCTAAATAATTTTACAATTCTTGAAAACGGCCAATATATTGTAAAATATCCTATTAAAAATATGATTGTAACAATAAGATTTAAAATTTGGTTTATATCCCATGGTTTAATTCTAAAAATACCACCAGCTGAGAAAAATAAATTAATAAATATAATCATAACAGTCATACTATATAAGGTCAGTAACCAAGGCGAATATTTTGTGAAATCTTTTTCTTTTAGTGAAAGTGTCAAAGAAACGATATGTCAAATCAATACAGCTCCAGAGAATAATGCCACAACGATAGAAAATGCAAATTTTCTTATAAACAAATCTTCAACTGAAGCATTAATGGTAGATATCTCATAACTAGGATTTGCATTTGAAAATGCTTCTTTATAATTCAATAAATAGACTTGTTTTCTAACTGCATACTCAATAAATATGGCCATTAATGATAAAAACATCACAACTAAAAATGCTGTAAATAATATTGATTTTACTAAAATTGCCTTTTTGTTGTGTTTGTAAAGTTCATCAATTGAGTTGTATTTATTTATATCAATATTTTTCATAAACACCTCCTTTTTGGTTTTAATGAGTTTACTTAATTTTAAAATATATTAGAATTATAACTAAATTTTATCTACCTTGCTCGATTTCTCTTTGCATTAGTTCGGGAATAGGGGCCTCAAGATGTATGTTTCTTCCCTTATTATCAATAAAATCTAGTTCTGCAGCGTGAAGCCTTTGATTAAAAGAATCAATTTTTTTATTATAAACAGGGTCCCCATAAACTGGATGCTTAATATATCCTAAATGCACTCTTATTTGATGAGTTCGTCCTGTCTTTAAATTACATTTTACTAATGTTTTATCTTTATTATCAATTTTCAAATATTCAAGACATTCAATCATTGTATATGCATTTTTCGAGTTTTGATCGCTAACAGCAAATTTTTGACGATTTTTTATATCTCTTCCAATGGGCAAATTAATATGCATTTTTTTGTTAGCTATTCTTCCATCAACTATAGCAATATATGTCCTGTTAATCTTATGTTCTTTAAGCAAGGAAGCAAAATAATTGTGGGTTGAATTATTTTTAGCAATAATTAATAGCCCGCTAGTATCTTTATCTATCCTATGAACTATGCCAAGCCTTAAAAGCCCATTAACATTACTTAAATTATTTTTAAAGTGGTACATTAAGCCGTTGACCAAAGTATTATTCCTGTGGCCCGGGGCCGGATGAACTACTAAACCCGAAGGTTTATTTATAACCAAATAATCTTCATTTTCATATACAATGTCAAGGCTGATTTCTTGTTCCTCAATCTTTATTTGTTTATCGATGACTCTAACAATTTCTATTTCATCATTGTTTTTGATAACAAATTTATTTTTATTAATTTTAATTCCATTAACAAAAACAGCCCCCTCTTTAATTAATTCTTGAATATCATTTCTAGTTATTGAAGAATTATTTGCTATATATTTATCAATTCTTTCAGAATAGTTTGCAACAAGTTTCAACATAATTTTTAAATTATAACAAATGTTATAATAATAGCATGAAGTTTTTGGAAATCAAAAAATCAAAATTTATCCCCATTTTATTTAATATCAATTCAAAAGAAGATGTAAGAAAAAATATCGAATCTCTTTGAAAAGAACATAAAAAAGCAAAGCACATCGTTTATGCTTATATTATAAAAGACAATAATGTTATTATCAATGGATATACTGATGACCGTGAACCAAAAGGTGTGGCTGGGATTCCTCTTTATAGCTATTTAAATAGTAAAAATTTAAAAAATAAATTATTAGTTGTTATTCGTTATTTCGGTGGTATTGAATTAGGAAGAAGTAATCTATTAAGAGCTTACTTGCAAGCAGCCAAACTACTTTTTAATGAGTAAATAAGATTAAAATTCAAATATAAGTCTCGCTTTTTTTAAAATTAATGTTTTAAATATTTTTAATATTTAAAAGCTCTATCATTACACTAGATTGAAATTTAGCAAAAATAATGGAGGAAAAATTTAAGGAATTTATTTTTAGATTTAGTTGAAACTACATGTCTTTTTAAAATTAACATCAATCATATCCTTGTATAATAACTAGTTTTATTAGTGGTTTTTTATAGTTATCATACTATCAATGGTTATAACCTATTCTAACTTAAAGATATTAAACAAAACAAATCAATGTAACATGAAAGAAAGTAAAAAGCAATTATAAAAACTAAGAAAAACCCAAATATACTTTTTCTAATTCTTTCGAACCTTTTAAGGCAATCCTTTGAATTAAAATTATTTAATAAATTAAAACAAAACTCCATCTTGAGATCCTAAAAAATAACTAACGAGCTAGTATAGAAAAAACCAAAATTGCAAATCCAAGAAATAATGAGAAAGATAAAAAATCCCCTTTTAAAGATATAATAATATAAAATTTTCCCTAATTTTGAATTCTAATTTATTTTGTAACCTTAGATTTTAATTTTATTTTGTGTTAAAAAACTTAGAACCCAACTAAACTAACAATAGTTTCAAAAAATGCTATTTTCACCCAATGTTCAAAAATTATGAATTATTTATAAATAAAAAGTAATAATTTTATATAATTTTTTATTTATTTAGATTTAGCGATTATTAAGAAACTATAAACACTAATTTACCTATTTTTTCTTGAAATAAAACTATTTTTTTGTTCTATTAATCTGGCATATTTATTAATATAATAATAAGATATATTTTATACCTAAAATAGCATAATAATAAATTGATTTATAGTAAATTTTTTCATTAAAAGGAGTAATATGAAGTTTAAGTTAAGCCCATTGTTAAGTGCAGTTATAATAGCTGCAACACCATTAGTAATTAGTGCTCAAAACAATATGGCCAACAATATCGAAAAAGAGGAAAAAAATTCTAGCAATAATGTTAGCGTTTATGCAACTGAGGCAATATCGATACCCACAAATGATGACTATAATGATGTTGAAAGTTATAACATTTACTGAGAGACTGAAGCTTTTAAAACTCATTACAAAATGTTATTTGCATATAGAGTACTAAAAAAATTAATTAATTTTCAAGGTGAGAAATTAGAGATACTTCCATATAAAGAAAAATTAATGGAATTTAAAATTTTTCCTGATGGTGTTTTTGATAATTTTAACAATGAATACTTTTTTTATGACCATAATTTTTTACATTGGGGAACCTTTATTAGATTATGATCAGATGTTAATTTTGACTATAATGTTTTCTTACTTAATGAATACAAAAAATTAAACATTGATAGTGTTTATAAGGTTGCAGATGATTTAAGATCAAATGTAACTTCTGGAAAATTTTCATCAAAAATTAGTGATATTTATATAGTCCAAACTATTATTGCTCATTTTGAAGCCATTAATTTATTGATTAAACACAAAGAAAATTCAAATATTAAAAATTTGATAAAAGATCTATTCAAGGTGCAAAGTGGCATTAATTCTGCAGATCCTGCTTATTTAAATACCTTAAAAGATTCATTGCCAATTCTCGAAAAAATTAAGAAAGAAGCGAATGATAGTATTATTGAAGAAATCATAAAAGAAGTTGAATCAGAATTTTCACATGATAAGTTAATGTATGATGCATTAATTTCCGCACAAAAATCATACGGTTCTATCGAATACGATGAAAAAATTAAACCATTAGTTAAACTAGTTTCGAATTCTAGCACAATGGAATTTTTGGAAAATCTTAAAAATTCCGCTAACAATATTTATCTTAGTGAAAAACAAAAAGTCGATATGGCATTTAATGATTTAAGAAACAAAGACCCTAATATTAAAGAAAAAATTAATAAGGCACGTAATGTAGGAATTTTAAGAGAACTTTATGCTGATATTATGGCTAAAAAAATACAGGAATATCAAAACGATGTAATGATATTAATCGAAAAAACAAAGGGTTCTAGCATGTATGATGATTTTATGAGAACATTTAGTACCATAAAAGAAAAAAATGAGCAGCAAATTGAACAAAGAAAAGTTGCAATAGAAGCTTTTGATAAAAAATGAAAAGATTTTGGCCGTAACCATACTAAAATTAATATTGATATTAAAAAAGAAAAAGATGAACTTAATACTAAATTATCAAGTCAAATAGAAAACCAAAGGATTACTATTGAACAATTTAATGATCTTAATGATAAATCAACTAATTTGTTTTCTGATGAAAACAACAAAACAAAATTGCTTATAAATAGCATCAACTCAGTAGACCAAAGAACTAAAAAACTTGAAGAATTAAAAAAAGCAAAAAACATTGAAGATCTACAAAAATTAATAGTAGAGGCACAAAAAATTAAGAATGTAGAAGATTTAACAAAAGCAAGGGAAGAAGCTACAAAAGCACTGAAAAAAATTGAAGGTTCAGTGAATTATGAAGAATATAAAAAACAACATAGTGAAGCGCAAGATAATATTACCAAACTAACTAAGTTAGCGGATAAAATAAATGCTGAATACAAATTAAAAAGAAATGAAGTTGAAAAAAATCTAAAAAGTTTAGATGATAAAACAGGATTCGAACAAGCACTAAAAGAAGCTGATAATATTCAAAAATTAAATAAATTAAATGAAGCACTATTAAATCAAATAAAAGAACAAGATTTAAACAAATTAATAAAAAGAGCGCAAAAAGCTGTTGATAAAACTGAAGGTTCAGAAAGATTTGAAGAATTTAAAACGTTGTTCGCTAATGCAAAAAATGATGTTGTTAAACTTACTAATGTAGCAGAAAAAGCTGAAGAAATTTATAACATAGAAAAGCAAAAAATATTAGATACGTTTGACAAATTGTTAGATAAAAAGGATTATCAAACAAAAATTAATAATGCAAATAATATAAAGAATCTAAAAATTCTATTAAAAGAAATAACTCAAGAAAAAATACTTCAAGAAAATGCCCAAATAAAAAAAGAGGCGAATGATGCTATTGACAGACTAGAAGGTTCTGAATTAAAAAAACAACTAGGTAAGGAATTAAGCAACAACAAAGAAAATACTAATAAAATAAAAGATATTGCAGCTAAAGCAACACAAGAATTTAATATGGAACTTAATTCTACAAAAGAAGAACTAAACAAGCTAATAAATTCAAATACAAAAAAAGAGTTAGAAAAATTGATAGAAAACGCCCAAAATATAAAAGAATTAAGAATTATTAAATTGAAGATTCAAAAAGCAATTACTGAGCAAGAAACAAAATCTAAAAAAGAAGGCAAATCAAAGATAAATGTAGCTGCGATTGTAGGGCCTCTTGTGGTAATACTAGCATTAGCTGGCGCAAGTGTTGGGACTTGATATGCAGTTAAACGTCATAAGATTCAAAAAAGAAAAGAAATAAACAAAAATTAGGTCAAAATAAGAAAGTCTTGAATCTCTTATGAGGTTTTAGACTTTTTTGTTGACAATTTTTAGCTAATAAAAAGCAAAAAAGTGTTACCATAAATAATTTTGTGCAATTTTTTTAAAAAACTTATTTCTTTTTGATAGCTCTTTAATAAGAGTTTATTTCACAACCCAAAATCAGTTAGAAAATGAAACAAAGTTTGTTCCTAATTGGGGGCCTGTTTTTAATCGATTACAAATTATTTTTGAAAAAAATAAATAATTAAAACAACCAAACAACATAATGTTGCTTGGTTGTTTTTGTATAATAAATTTAGATTTGTGTGGTTGCTATTCTCAAATCTCTTACTAAAAATAAGCCAGAGATAAATTTACACAAAATTATCTACACTACCACATTATTTTTTTATCAATCTTATTAATGATATTAGTGACAATATACCAAATATCGCAGCTATCGCTATACCAACATAAGATATAATTCTTATATCACCAAGTTTCAAAAAGCCGTTTAGTTTAAACACTAGTTTTCCAAGCGGTGTAGTAGCATTTGATAATAATGCTTCATTACTAAATGTAATAGAAGCAATTATTGAAGAAACAACAAGTATTGGGAAGCTTATTATCAAACATATTACCCAACCAATTTTATGACCCATATTTTTTCCTTTCAATCTTAAAATAATTATATATGTTTTTTAAATGATAAACTATTTTTTGACCAGTTCATCATGCACATATTTTAAAAGTAGCATACAAACAATAAATAGTTTTTGAAGCTTTGTTTAATTTTTTGTATTGTCCACCATTAAATTAAAACAGGTTTTTTATAAAAAAAATAAAAAAGAGACTTTGATATATTTCAAGTCAAGGCCTCTAAAGATATAGAATCTTATTTTTGTTCCATTGCATCATCTTGTGTCATCATAGTTCTTTTATGCAAAACCTCGCACTTTTTCATTTTCACTTCATATGATATAACAAATGAAAATTGCACTGTATAAACAATTAATGATACAATTTGCCATACAAGAGCCCCGATTAAACCATTCAAGGCAGCTTCCTCACCTTTGATATTTTTATCTACAATACTCAAAATAAAGAAAATAATTCATCATAAGTTATTTAAAATAAAAATAAATAGCATTCAAGGACTTATTGATTTAAAGTTTCTTGTTTTTAATCCTTTTATTAGTTGGGGCATAAAAGCTAAGGTTGTTCCCGCAGGCGTAATTAAACCAATAATAAGTGATGTAACTTTATCAAATACCGCAATTCTATTCCCAACAATTGGATAAAAATAGCCAGTATTAATCTTTTGAAATACTAATACTATAAATACAGCGAATATCGAAGTTGCAAATAATTCTACTAAAACTATAGCTGCCGTTGCAAATTTTTTTTGATTTTTGGTAATTGCTTTATTATAGTGATATAAAAAATACATTGTAAAAGCATATATAAAAGAACAAATTAAGTTTGCTAAAAAAATGTATCAACCGTTTTCATCACCTGTAAATACACCATAAATTAACCAAATAATAATTCCAATATAAAAAATTCAAAATGAATAATAATTTATGTTTTCAGCTTTTTTGGTTTTAACAACCCTAACTAGTTGAGGAACACCTAAAAGAATTGTCGCTATCGCTCCTAATGCTCCAAAAAACTGAATAGATATTTCTAATGCTGTCATAACTAAAAAATTATACATTAATACTAATTTATAAACATAATATTGCCTAGTTTTTAATATTTTTTTATAGCAAAAACATATTATTAAAAATTATTATAATAAAAACCATCTAAATTTTGCTATGTAAAATTAGAACGTTCAAAAAAAAAAAAAAAAAAAACACCAATTTGGTGTTAAGTCATTTCTGAAATGGTGGCTCCGGCAGGAATCGAACCAGCGACACACGGAGCTTCAGTCCGTTGCTCTACCAACTGAGCTACAGAGCCATGGCGGTCCAGACGGGAATTGAACCCGCGATCTCTTCCGTGACAGGGAAGCGTATTAAACCACTTTACCACTGGACCGTGGTTGCGGAGATTGGAATCGAACCAATGACCTTTGGGTTATGAGCCCAACGAGCTGCCGCCTGCTCTACTCCGCTATATTATGGCGGGCAATGAGGGATTTGAACCCCCGCGGGCCGTGAAGCCCCTGGCAGTTTTCAAGACTGCTCCCTTCAGCCTCTTGGGTAATTGCCCATGGTGGACCCAACAGGACTCGAACCTGTAACCGACCGGTTATGAGCCGGTTGCTCTAACCATTGAGCTATGGGTCCTAAAATTTCACTATTGGGTTTTACATTTGGTAGCACCGAAGAGAGTCGAACTCTTGACCTTCCGGGTATGAACCGGACGCTCTAACCAACTGAGCTACAGTGCCATAATGGTGGAGAGGAAGGGACTCGAACCCTCTACCTCCTGCGTGCAAGGCAGGCGCTCTGGCCAGGTGAGCTACCCCCCCATAAATGGTGAAGAAGACAGGATTCGAACCTGCGACCGCTTGAGCCCAAGTCAAGTGCTCTACCAAGCTGAGCTACTTCTCCACACAGAAATTTTTGCTAAATGCTTTATTATTATATATTATTTTTTATGTTAGTTATTAATTTTTTTAAAAATCTTCGTTGTTTCAAATAAACTCATAATCCTTAATTTTAATAGTATCACCATCTTTAATATCTGAATTTTTAATTAAATCAAATACACCTAATGATTTTAATTTGTAATTAAATCTTCATAAATTATCAATAGAAATAACAGGAATTTTTTCATAAACCTTATAAATATCACTGCCAACAATTTCATAAGTATCATCAGACAGTTTGATAATTTCTATTTTCTTTTTATCTAGCGAAATAACAACAACTTCTTCAGATTCTTTTAATTCATTAACAATATTAATTTTGGCTTCTTGTAGAGTTTCTCATAACACTTTTTTTATTTCTTCTATATGCGAGTCAAGCAATGATGAATTTTCTATTAATTTAATATTAGGGTACTTACTTTTAAATTTTTCTAAATGAGTTTGATATGATTCAAGATCAGATTTGTTAGCTACAACAATCTGCGGTAATTTTTCAAGTCTAAGATTATAAGATCTTAGTTCATTATTAATAATTTCATAATCCAAAATTGGGTTTTTATTTGAATCACCAAAATCAATAATGTGGCATATAACCCTACAACGCTCAATATGCTTTAAAAATTGAATCCCAAGGCCTTTGCCCTCCGAAGCTTTTTCTATCAATCCAGGCAAATCTGCGACTACAAAAGTATTTTCATAAAATTTAACTAAACCCAATTGTGGAACAAGTGTTGTAAAATCATAATCGGCTATTTTGGGTTTAGCATTAGAAATTTGAGATAAGATTGTGCTTTTCCCTGCGCTTGGTTTTCCAACAAAGCCCACATCAGCTAAAACCTTTAATGTTAGATGCAAATTAAATCTTTCACCTAATGTTCCGTTTTCACAAATTCTTGGAGCAGTATTTCTTGATGATTTAAATCTTAAATTACCTTTACCGCCTTTACCGCCTTTAGCAATCAGATATTTTTCTTCTGTAACAATATCAGCAACTAACTTGCCATCATTATAAACCATAGTGCCCAATGGCACCTTAACAATTAAATCATCAGCGCCTCTGCCAAAAGCATTTTTAGGTTTCCCGTTTTCCCCATCATTAGCAACAATCTTTTTTTGGTAGTAAAATGGCAATAATGTATTTTGCCCAGGATCGCCCTGAAAATATATTGAACCTCCATTTCCTCCATCGCCGCCGTCCGGACCGCCTTTATCAACATTAGCCTCACGACGAAAACTAATGATCCCATCTCCACCTTTTCCAGCAATAACCAAAATATCAACTTCATCTATAAATTTCATGTGTTTTATTTTATCAAAAATTTAGATAAATTAGCCATTATGAGTAATTATTAAATAGTTTAAAAGCAACCTTTTTAAAATTGACAAGGTTGCTTTTCTATTATTTAATTTACTTTATTTTGTGATTCAATGGTTTTATTTAATTGTTGCAATAATGAATCTGTTAGTGACAATTTTTTATAAAGATCTTCGATATTTTTCTTCCAATCTTCTTTTGTCTGTGAATCCGTTATTTTTTCTAGAAGCTCAGTTAGTTTTTTATGTAATTCTTCCTGCTTTTCAAGTTTCTTAGATCATGTTTCTTCTGCTTTGGCTCTTGCTTTTTCTGAAAATTCTTCAATTAACTTATCACCTTTTTTTTCTGAAAATTCCGTTATAAGTTCCTTTATTTTTCTAAGAAGTTCTTCATCAACATCATTATTCATACTTTTTTCTTCTTTAAGTTCCGAAAATCTACTATTAATTTTTTGATTTATTTCGTTAGCTAAATTAATCCGGAAGGAAAGTTCTGTGTTATCTTGAATTACTTGTTGTCTGGTTAGTTTATTTATTTCATCTCCATTAAGTTTAGATTGTAAATCATCAATCTTTTTATTAACATCATTTCATTTTTGTTCATAATAGGCAAGTAACTCTTCAAATTTTTTTATAATGCCATTTTTATCATTTGGTATATTATCATCTTCTTTTTTGATCTTTGATTGATCATCCTTTTTTGGTTTATCATCATGTTTATCCATAGGATCATTTGGGAGGGGTGTTTGTTCAGGTTTTTGTTCAGGTGTTTGGGGATTTTTTTCTTCTTTTTTATTGTCATGTTTTGGATTATCTTGTTGAGGATTTTTACTTGACTGATCTTCTTGCTTTCCTTCGCCGGGTTTTTGGGGATTCACTATTGGAGGAGTAGTATTATGTCCTTGATCTGGTGTCTCATGCTTATCAGGTTGTTTTTCTTTTGGCTTATTTTCAGGGTTGCCTTGATCGCCAGGTTTGCCGGGACTATGCGGATTGCTTGGTTCAGCTGGTTTTTCTGGTTTTTTAGGCCCTGGGTTAGATGGATTTGAACACGAAACCAACGCAGCTCCTGTAATAACTGGTAACGAAATAGATGTCAATGCTAATAGCAATTTATTTGATTTTTTCACTTGTTCTCCTTATTGTTAAATTCCTTATTTTGATAAAAAAGAATCTTTTTTGCTTTTTATAGATATTCCATAATTTCAATTATATTATAAATGAAAAATGGTCTTATTTCTTAATAACTCTTGCAAATAAGATCTCGTTAGCCTCAGGGTACAAATTATCAAATTTGGCAAAATTAGTTATTTGTTCGTAATTAATCAAATCTATTTTAATAAAACTAAATATTTTTTCCATCTTTTGAGGCATGACAACAGATAACATTAAGGCTATGCTATAAATCCCGTTAAGCAAGGTATTTAAAACGCAATTAAGTCTATCTAAATCTTCCTTCAACAATCATGGTTTTGTTAAATCTATATATTCATTTAATTTTGAAGACAAATTAATAGCATTTTTAATTGCCTTATCAGCATGAAATTGATCAAATTCTTTTTTATATTCCTCATAATAAACACTTAATGAATCCAATATTTTTTGATCGATTTCAAGCAAATTATTCTTATCAAAGTATGTGCCGTTTGCAAAGTTTTGATTAACCATTTTGATAGTACGATTAACAAGATTACCAAAATTATTTGCCAAATCAGCATTTAGGACGTTAATTAAAAGTTCTTCACTAAAAGAAAAGTCATTATCGATATTAACCTGCGAACAAAAGAAATATTTAATTTCCTCAGCTCCGTATTTGTTAATTAAGGGAATTGGTTCCACAATGTTTCCTTTTGATTTTGACATTTTACCCTCGGGGGTAATAATTCATGAATGAACAACTTCTTTTGTCGGTAGATTGATATCAAGTGATTTTAAAAATATTGGTCAGTAAATTGAGTGAAAACGCGAAATTTCCTTCGCTAAAACGTGAACACGTTCATTACCATTACGCCAAAATTTATGATAATTATCATCGTTATTTGTTTCATATCCCAAAGCAGTTAAATAGCTGAATAATGCATCTAATCAAACATAAATAACATGTTGCTTTTCATCATTATTTTTTTGTTTAGGTACATTGATTCCTCAATCAAAGGAAACCCGAGTAATTGATAGATCTTCAATTCCTTTGGACAGAAAATTACTCTTTAGCTCCTTGGCAATATTTTTATTAGTTAAAAAGTTAGAATTTATATCAAAAAATTCATTTATTCAAGGTTCCAACTTTTTCATATCAAAGAAATAGCTTTCTTCTTTAATTTCTTGAAGCTCATGACCTGATGTCGGGTGGTAATATCTTCCATCTTTATAGATAGCTTGTGTTTTAGTAAAAAATTCTTCATCGCTAACTGAATAAAGACCTACATACTTATCTTTAAAAATAAATCCCTTTTCGTACATTTTTTCGAAAATTTTAATAATTGCTTGTTCATGTTGTTTACTTGTAGTACGACTGTAGAAATCATAGTTAATTTTCAATAAATCTCATAAATCAATAAATTTCCGAGATTGAATATCAACATATTCTTGAGGAGACAAATTATATTCCTCAGCTTTTTTTTGAATTTTTTGACCATGTTCATCAATACCGGTCACAAATAAAGTTTCATATCCTTGAGTTTTTTTATAATTTGCAAAAACTCATGCCAGTGTCGTTGTTAAGACATGACCAATATGTAAATTTCCGCTAGGATAATATATTGGAGTAGTTATATAAAATGTTTTTTTTGAATTATTCATGTTTTTCTCCTTTTTGTTTCATTGGGATATAAAGTTTTTGCGTTTCTAGGCGATATGAATGGTCGTTTTTATCATCATTATGAAGATAAATATTTGGTTCAAAATACGTGCCTCAACCCGAGTTAAATCGTGATTCAACTAAACAAAATTTAGGTTGAGAATTGATTCTAGTGAAAACTAGTTGCACTCTTTTTGGTTCAAAATTATATTTGCGCAATAATGATATTAAATCAATATATCTAGCAATTGGAAGCACAACACTAAAATAACCTTTTTGCTCAATTATTTTAGAAGATAAAGAAATAAGTGTTTCTAAATCTAAATTAATTTCATGTGTAGCCAGTTTTTGCGCATATGTACCAGTTTTTCTAACTTGATTATAGTTTTCATTGTAGTAGGGTGGGTTAGCAACAATTGAAGAGTATTTCTTAGCAAGATTATTCCCACATTTAAAAGCATAATCTTTTGCATATTCTTTAAAATCAGCTTCAAAAATTTTTATTTGGTCTTCCAAATTATTTAAACATACATTTTGCTTAGCCAACAAAACTGCTTTTGGTTGAATTTCGACTGCGTCAATTTTTATTTTCTTGGATCTGGCAGCCATAAAGATTGATAAGGCTCCATTATTCGTACCAACCTCGAGCATATTCGATACATTGCGATTAATTGAAACGAAATTACCTAATAAAATTGTATCAACAGAATAATTAAACATCTCCTTATCTTGATAAACAAAGAGGTCATTACCATATCCTAAGTTATTTTTAAAAACACCGATTTTTTTCATAATAACTAATTATAAATTAATATTTTTTTTGATACTGCATTAAGTTAGATTAATCTTTTCGTTTTAATAAAATGTTTAAAACCTCATAATTTATAAAAGCCTTATACATAATGATAAATAACAACAAACTAGTTACCAAAAAAAATGAATATTTTCCTTAAGCAAACTAAAAACCAGAATGAACCTGGTTTTTAGTTTGAATTTCTATTTTTTTTCACCGGGGATGCCATATATATCAATAATCGGACCTTTACCCTTAATTCCGCCTGAGAAAAGATCATAAAGATTATCTCATTTTGATGGCCCGCCTAAATCTTGAACTTTCGGTTTAGAATCACTTTTTTGTTCTTGTTTAGATTGCGCTTTTGGTAAGGATTGCATTGATTTTGCTATACCGGGTTCATCATCTTCATACCATGGTTCATTATGTTCTTTTTCATTATTTTTTGAAAAAATATCTAAATCACCATAAAATGCATCATCTAATGGAAAATCAAATCCATGATTGCCATCATCCTTAGTTTTGTCGTATTCTTTATATAAATTCTTGTAATAGAAGTTTTCAATTACATTCTTAATTTCTTCATTAGTTGGATCACCAAAATCAATTTCAATTTTTGGTGCTTCATTTTTTATATTATTTATAAGATTATTGTTAGTATTGATTGAATCAACTGAGTCTA